>JAOUQB010000094.1 GCA_029879555.1 Nitrospirota bacterium
GGGTGAGAGGGTCCGGACCGGCATGTCTTCAAGATCCCCGTTAATGTTGAAGTCAGCTATGATGAAGGGATCAAGGCCAAGAACTTCTTCTAATCTGGCCCATGCCGTGGTGCGATTCGAGGCAATTCTCGCGAGCTCTACTTGACCCTCAAATAAGACGTTTTCTGCGAGGTAGATATCCAGATCATTTACCAATCCAGCGTGATATCTGACTTTCAACTCTTCCACCGTCGTTTGAAACAAGTTGACGTTACCGGTCACAAAGTTGTGCATCGCTTCTTGAAGGAGCACGTCATCATACGCGTCACGCGCCTTGGCGGCGGTTGCCAGGACTTCTTGAATGACTAGCTGAGTAACCCGGAGCGCATCGACTTCTGCCACCTTTCGTCGAAGGGGAACATTCCAAAGGTCAGAAATTCTGAACAAAAGGTCTATCTCGGTATTTGTCCCGCTCGCCCCACGGGTGGGAAAGCGAAACAGAGCGCCGAGCTCTGGGTTCGTGTACAGGCCCGCCTGAACCACATCTGCTCGCGCAATGCCTAAGGATTCCAATGTCGATTGAAGTTGCTTGTTGTTGAGCAAAGCTATCTGCATCGCCTCTTTCCGCGTCAGCCCCTCCTTCAGACATTCATTGACTATTCTGTCAATTTCCACTCGTTCGTCAGGAGTTTGCGGCCAATCCAGAGAATTTCCTGTCCGAGCAAGGCTTTCACGCTCGATCTTGGTGCGGTCTTGTGCCACATCCACTGTGGCGCAGCCTTCCACGATGAGCATGGCACTGAGGACATACAGAATGGAGAGCTTCATGGCGTGTTCCCTTGAGATTGGCTGGGGTGTTGCCATGGGGCCTTAGGATCGGTGGGGACAACCTGGACAAGGGTGAACATGCCCCCATGCGGCATAATGCCCATGGGCGCATCGGCCATCGCATTCATAACATGATGAAGTTTGTGGCAATGCATTCGCCACACCCCGGGATTCCACGCGATAAACTCAACATCTCTTGTTGTACCTGGCGGTACGTTAATCGTTGACCCGTGCCATTGAGCCGGTTTCGGAATGGGGCCACCTTCCGTTCCCACGACACGCCACGAGTAGCCATGAATATGAATCGGGTGACTTTGCATACTGAGATTGCCGAAGCGAATACGAACGCGTTCCCCTTGTTGAATGGTCAACGAGTCAATACTCGGCGCGGCTTTCCCATTAAACGTAAACCAATTGAAATTCATGGAGCTGATATTAGGATTGGGATTGCCTGGGGCAAACGTCCATTCCTGGAGTAAAATTGCAAACTCTTTGTCAGGCTTCTCCTCTTCATGTTTTGGATGGACCACCAATAGGCCTCCGAGACCCAACGCGTCTTGTTTCATGACGTTGAATCCTGTGTGATACATAAAGGTGCCGTGTTGATACAGGGTGAACTCATACACATGGGTCCCGTCTGGTGGCGTCGGGGCTTCAGTGACTCCCCCGGCCCCATCTTGGCTATTGGGAATCTCCAAGCCATGCCAATGAATGGAAGTCGGTTCGGGTAATTCGTTTTTCAGGATGACGCGAATGCGATCACCTTCAGTCACTTCAATGGTCGGTCCGGGAACTGATCCGTTGTAGCCCCATACCAACCCCTTCTGCACGGTGTGCGTCATTTCGCCAGCCATGTCTCCAAAAAAACGGTTCATAGCCGGGATGGCTGATTGATCCATAGGTTTTCCATCCGTAAAGACATGGGTGAGGGGTTGTGCAATTAAGGCAAACACTTTGACTGGCCCATCCATTTCATACCCAAGAGGAGGCACATTCACGGTGTCTACCATGCCCATTTGGTGGTTCATCAATGGTGGGGGAGGTGAATAAACCTTCCCTTTTTCAATACGAGGTGAACGTATTGTCCCAAGTCGTGGCGACATGTCCATTGAATCTCCTGATGACGACATCCCTTTCTGGCTCTCTTTGTGAGAATGTCCTGAAGATGTAGCCTCCAGGACAGGCCCAGGATCATTGGCATTCAGTATCCCCCGAACATGAGGTCCAGTCTGAGCCTGCACAATACTTGGAAAAATCCAGATCAGAGCCGCAATGATAAAAAGTTGAATCTCTTGCGAGGATGTATGTCGCATGCCATGACTCCTATGTTGAAAATATTTCTCGTTGGCTCAAGAACACACTTGGCGAAAGTTGTCGCCTGTCATCGAGCCAATGATCCGAAGAGATGCACGTGCAGCCCAATAGAACGGAAAAATTTAAATCAGAAAAGTGGAGAGGAAGAGGTAGCGAGGAGGACCTTCAACATGAAGAGCGTCACGCGAGTAAATCTCAAGATTGTGCATGACAGGGACAGGAAAAAATGAAAGAGGGATAGTTCGCCAAAAAACGCGTTCCATGTCTGCCTCCCATGCGGATAGGGAAGACAGGAGGGAATCGAAGCATTCGCCTTCTGTATTCGAGGAGTCATGAGCATGATGCGCCGGCAAAGAAGAAGCCTCTGCCGTATTGACCGTCATTGGGCAGAAGAGACTCAAGCTCCCACACACAAGTAGGACCATGGCGCAGAACAACGAAAGACTTCTTATTGACGCAATGTTAAATTTCGTCATGGGTTCATTGTATCCCTAAAGAAGAAGACTTTCTAGGAGTCCCATTGCCCTATTTGTCAATCCTTTACGTATGGATTTCCTGTGATCGAAGAATACGCATTTGTCACTCTTTCATGATTGCCGCGTTCTGGTTGGACTCTTTCATAGACGCAAGAAGACAATCCTTAGAATCCCAAGACAGGTCTTGTCCCGATCACCTCAGGTGCAAGTCCTTGCAGGTGTTGGCTCTCCAAGGAGATGACCCACTGGTTCTCTGTCAGCGGCTCTGGTAAATCTCCTTGAAACCAACGCATTAATTTGGCGCTTCTCTTGAGAGATTTCCCTTTATTCCTATTCCAAAAAATGGCCTGGTGATAAGGCAGCATCCGCTTTAGACTGAAAGGAGTCAAATGTGAACTAATTCATGAATCGGGTAGCCTGCCAAATTTTGAGTTAGTGAAAGAATGATTCAGTTAGCTACGACATCATCATGCTCCAGGTAACACCACTCAAGATCAAAGGGTTTGAAATCGTGGTGGTTGGAAGAGACCCGTCCTCCAATTTACATGCGATCATTGCGGTGCATTCCACAACGTTAGGCCCCTCCTTGGGAGGTATTCGGATGTGGCCGTACGACAGTGAAAAAGAGGCCCTACAGGATGTACTCCGATTAGCGGCGGCTATGACCAAAAAGGCCGCTATCTCGGGGTTACAGATGGGTGGCGGCAAAGCCGTCATCATTGGGGATCCCGGAACAGATAAAACCCGATTGTTGCTTCGCTCCATGGGGGCATTCATCGACTCCCTGCAAGGGAAATATCTCGCCGCCAAAGATTCGGGGATCCTGCCGGAAGATTTAGATATCGTGGCAGAAAAAACCCGCCACGTGACCGGAACTACTAAAAAGCATGGGGGAAGTGGGGATCCGTCCCTGGCGACGGCCAAGGGGATTCTCGCGGGGATGCAAGCGGCCTGCAAATTTGCGTTAGGAACCAAAACTCTCAAAGATCGGGTCGTGGCCATCCAAGGCGTTGGACAGGTCGGATGGAATTTAGGCAATCTTCTTACTCAACAGGGAGCCAAACTCTTTGTCGCCGACCTCGAACCCTCACGAGTCAAACGAGTGGAGCGATCTTGGAAGGCTATTGGTGTCCCCTTGTCGGAGATCCATCAGATACCGGCCGACATCTTTGCCCCTTGTGCCCTTGGAGGCATACTGAATGCCGACACCATCCCCCAGATTCGAGCCACAATCGTGGCTGGTGGTGCCAATAACCAATTTGGGGATGAGGAGCAAGATCCCTATCACCTCATGAAGAGAAATATCCTCCATGTGCCGGATTACATTGTGAATGCAGGCGGGTTGATCCATCTCTATGTACATGAAATTTTACATCAACGACGATTGGCCCCATGGATTTCGAATATTGGAAAAACCGTTGATCAGGTATTGAAGTCATCCTTCCAAAAACAGCTCCCGCCCCTAATCATGGCTAATCAAATCGCCGCGCAAAAATTAGAGCTTTCGTAACAGAGCACCTTTCTTTCTAAAGGTATTTCCCTTCACTGATACAGCCATTCAAAAAATTTGAAGGGTCATATCAGGTTAAGAAGAGTTTGGCAGGCTGGCGTGATAGCCCCATATACCCAGCTACCTGGCTGATTCTTGAGGAGTCTCTTACCGAAACGCTTGTTGTCGGATTGCCGTAGCTGACTGATGAAATGAACGGAAGAGGCGACAGGTTGCAGCGAGGGTTTTTTGCGGATTTCACCACCTTTCTTCAGGGCAAATTTGCTCTCCAAGACATTCCAGCTCTGCGACTCCTCAGAAGTATCATCGTTCAATCTAAGGTGTTGCGAAATGCTACAACGGTGGCATTCTTCCAATTATTCGTTTGCAGAAATTTGTAAAGAATCAAAGCAGAAAAGAATGGTACCGAATTTGTAGTAATTATAAATATACATAGGAAACTTAATGTTGTGAACATCGATAGGGCTAAACAAAGTCGTGACTGATCAAGAGGAGCCTGAACGGATCTTGTGGGAGGGGTATCCCTCTTGGGGCCAGTTTAGTTGGCTGTATTTTTTGAGCCTGTGGACGGCCTCAAGAGGAATCATTTTTGTGTATGCGGATGTCCCTGGTTGGGAGATATGGGGAGTTGGAGCTGGTCTGTTGCTGGGGGTCGCGGCCATTCTGAGGTATTGGGCAAAATATTTTATCAGCACGCAACAAGTCATCATTCGGAATGGATATTCTGGAAAGACCATTCGATCTGCCAGACATGACATGATTCATGGGCTTGAAGTGATGCAAGGGCCCCTCTCCAAAATGTTGGGTATCGGTACGGTGGTGATTCAGTGTCAGGAATCCATTGGAACTCTGCGGTTTCGCGGGATCAAAGATCCTGAAATCGTCGAAACAAAACTACGGGCGCTGTTACCAGCCTCTTCCCCTGTCTTTGCGTCAGCTCTATGACTTCATGAGATGCGTGTTGCCCTTATCTCACCATGAGTCAATGTTTTAATGTCTTCTCTTTCCCGCCGAACCGTACGTATTCTTGGCTTTGTGTGCTTGACCATTTTGAGTGCCTTCCTTCTTGAGTATGTCTTGACCACGACTCCTATTCGGCCATTTGGACATACCCAACCGGCACATCTGGTTGGATGGATTGGACTTGGCATCATAAGCTTGACCTTCGTCTATCCCTTGAAACGGTGGTGGCATCCAAATCAGGTTTGGCCTAAACGTTGGTTCCATGTCCATATGGTCGCTGGCATTCTTGGCCCTCTTATTATCTTTATTCATGCTGGAGTGCATTTTCATGCGTGGGTGCCTATTCTTGCGTTAGTCACGATGGTATTGGTGGTGGTTAGTGGCATTGTCGGTCAGGCATTGCATTACTGGATGTTTCAATTGCTCTATGAACGTCGGCATCAACAAGACTTCGAAGGACTATCGGAGGAGGCTGTTGAAGCTCGTTTGCACGATTTGGCCTTACAAGAAAAAGCGCTGCGATGGTGGAAATGCCTCCATGGTCCTTTAACATGGTCGTTTGTCGCCCTCACGATGCTCCACCTTGGAGGCGCACTTTTTTACGGAGGCTTGTAAATGTTGGGGTGTATCCGATCTTGGGTTGCACCACTCATTTGGGGCCTCACGGCTTTGATGATTGGGGTGGTGATGTGGTTCTCACCTCACTATACCGAAGCTCTTTGGGCCCCGGGACACCTCAGTCGCGCTCATACGGATGTGACGTCATGTCGTTCGTGTCATGAACCCTTTCAGGGCCCGGTTTCACCGAAATGCCTGTCCTGTCATTCCAGTCAGAAATTTATTGCGCGATCTGGCCCTGACGTGGCTCGTTTTCATGCAGCCATTATTCAGCAGGCACAACCCTGTTTGACCTGTCACGTCGAGCATCGAGGTGTCCTGGCTGGGATCACGATTGGTGTGTTGGAAAATCCTCATGGAGAATTTATTTTCCGCGCCACGGGCGCAACCTCCTGCTCAGATTGTCATGTCATGGAGCCAGGCGAAGGGAACAAGAGGATGAGCCTGCGCTCCAACGCACGAGTGAGTCATATCATTGAAGAAGGTGATGGAGCACATCGGATTGGACATTTTGCCAAATGTCTCAACTGTCATCGTGGAGGTCAGTTGGACGTAGAGGATCAGCATGATGAAGGTCATGGCGACGATTAGCTTGGCCTTCGGTACTCTTTACGACTGACGTCATGGCAGGTTTGGATGTGTTAGCAATCATTGGTTATGGATCGAGGTGAGCATGTTGATTCGATTGATACTGCGATTGTATTTGTTGTCAATGGATGATTGAGACTTTTTAATCGGCATCTTGTGTGGTGGTTTGTCATTGGATGGCGGTTACTCATCTATGGCATAGTAGGTTGTGAAAAAAAGAGCATGTCGTGAGATCTTTCATAAACCAAAGGGCTATTTTCATGAAAATATTATTAGCGATTGACCAATCCAAAGATTCAAAAGCAGCGATTGCCTTGTTACGAAAATTCAGGTGGCCATCTGGGTCAATGTTGATTTTGCTGCATATCACGACCCTAGATGAAGGAGTAGGGTCAACGGGGTCGAGACGATTGCCCAACAAAAAATCAGGCGATTCGGAAAAAATATTACTGCCTGTTCAGTCAGAACTACTACAACTGGAAAAAATGTTGGTCTCAGATACGTTACAGGTGCAATCCATGGTGGTGAATGGTGTTCCAGGACAAGAAATTTTGAGTGTCATCCAGAAGAAGAAGATTGATATAGCCGTTTTAGGATCCAGGGGGCTGTCTCGAATTTCTGGCCTTCTGCTGGGTAGCGTGAGTGAATGGGTCTTGAATGATGCCTCCTGCTCTATCCTTATTGGGCGACCCACGGCCAGGTCGACAAAATCATTGACCGGTCTCAATATCCTTTTGGCGACCGATGGCTCACCCGATGCCTGGAAAGCTGTGGATGTTTTAAAGTCATTGGAATTTTCTGGTGATACGACCGTGACGCTGCTTCATGTGATCAAAAAACATGTGTATGAAACGAGGCAGGTCGTGGAACGTACTGGAAAGAGTCAGGCTGAATTTTCCAAGTTGGCCAAGGATTTGTGCCGAGATCGTGACTTAACGGGTGTTCGTCTCCTAAGAGAGACTCGAGACGCGCTCGCATCCTCGGCACACAACATTCGGGAGTGCATGGCTTTGGGGCACGATGCCCAGGAAATTATACGGACGGCACGTGTTCAGAGGGCCGACTTGGTGATCGTGGGTTCAAAAGGGGTCACTGGGCTCAGGCGGTTGTTCATGGGAAGCGTGGCGCAGACGGTCAGTCACCATGCTCCTTGCTCGGTGCTGGTTGTGCGATCTTCGAAGAAATCGTAGGGAATGTGAGTATCTTTCTGTGCCTGATCGCCTGAACATTCTGTGGAAAAAATCCACAGGATTTTCTGCGGAAATTCTTTATTTGACCCCAAAATGGGCCAAATGTGGGTCATTTAACTCTACTATTGGCAGGTCTGAATTTTGCTGTGTCTAGAAGAGAAAGGCCGTTGATTTTGCTAAAGAAATTGAGATATACGAACCTGAGTCGAAGAATGAGATGAAGCCAATTCCGGTTCATGGGCAAGGGAGTACGCGGTCTTGCACCATTCTGGTGGTTGATGAAGATGAAGCCATGAGAGCGGTGTTGGTCGAGGCGCTTCAAGAAAAAGGTTGTCAGGTGGTTGAGTCTCATGATGGCAAGGGGGCGTTGGATACCCTTCAAACGGTTGCCCCACAGGTTATTGTGACGGATTTAAAGATTCCTGATGGAGGGTATCCATATTTGCGTTTGCTGAAGGCCTCCGCTCCGCAGAGTGCTATTGTGGTGATGACCGCCCATGGCGATAGTCACTCGAAAGCCAAAGCACTAGAGTGTGGGGCCAAAGGATATTTTGAAAAGCCGCTTCATCTGAATGATTTAAAAGGATGGATTGCACAGGTCTGTCTCGTGAATCCCTGTGGAAATATTCTGTGATCGAAAGAACATT
>JAOUQB010000095.1 GCA_029879555.1 Nitrospirota bacterium
TTGGAGATCGGACGCGCTAAATCAGGAGTATGCGGCCCGACCACATGGGGTTCAATCGTGGACAGATCAATCTCGACAATCTCATCATAATACTTCTCGGGCGATTGATAGATTTCAGGATCAGCCACCAGTAAGGATTTATTCGCTTCGGCCAATTTCGCAATGTCGGCTCGTTCCGTGATATTTAAATAGGCCACCATCTTTTGATCAAAGGGGAAGACAGAGGTCGTGGCGCCAAGTTCGGCTCCCATATTGGTGATGGTGCCCTTCCCGGTTGCACTAATGGTTTCGGCACCTGGGCCAAAGTATTCCACAATTTTATTGGTGCCACCCTTCACGGTCAGTTTTCCGCAAATATAGAGAATGACATCTTTTGGCGAGGCCCAGCCATTCAGTTTCCCCGTCAGCTTGATGCCAATCAGCTTGGGATGCAGCACTTCCCACGGTAATCCTGCCATGACTTCACCCGCATCGGCTCCACCGACCCCAATGGCTAACATTCCCAATCCCCCACCGTTCGGCGTATGGGAATCAGTCCCAATGATCAACCCACCCGGGAAGGCATAATTTTCCAGCACCACTTGATGAATAATCCCGGCTCCTGGCTTCCAAAAGCCAATCCCATACTTTTTGGCCGCAGACGCGAGGAAATTATAGACCTCTCGATTTTCAGAATTGGCAATCATGAGATCTTTTTCCGAGCCCATTTCAGCTCGAATGAGATGATCACAATGAATGGTGCTGGGTACCGCGACTTTAGCTTTCCCCGCTTGAATAAATTGCAACATGGCCATCTGCGCGGTGGCATCCTGCATCGCGACACGATCGGGGCGGAGCGCCAACATGGCTTTCCCGCGTTCCCAGGTTTGGGTATCAAAATCATCGGCATGACTCACAAGAATTTTTTCTGACAACGTTAATGGGCGCCCGAATTGTTTACGGGCTTTATCCACAATCGGCCCCATGGAAGCATAGAGTTTTTTGACCATATCTACTGACATAAGACGTTCTCCTGGTTTCGGTTCATTGTTGAATAACCATGCAAGACAAAAATCTCAATTCCACGCTTATTTTAATTTGGGCACTTCTCGGCGCTTGGGTGAAGCATAATTCACCAAATAATCAAACAGGCGGATGAGTCTGCTCCCTTGGCGTTTTTGATCTGTCCAGTGGCCAATCATGCCAATGGTTCGGGCCAGGATGAAGAAGCCATTTAAACTGTCAACCGGGAACCCGATATCAACCAACACGGCCGCCATCGTGCCATCCACATTGAGAATCAAATTATCTTTTTTCACAGCCGTGATTTTTTCCACCTCTAACGCAAAGTCTAAATGTGGGGTCTTAATCCCGAGACTTTTGACATGGCCCACGAGTTCTTTCACCCGCTTATCGGGATTTTTCAAACTTTTTACCCGATGGCCAATGCCTGGAACCGGTCCGACATTTGCCTTCATATAGACGAGGAAGTCATCAACGGTCATGTTGTTATCAATCGCATACTTGAACCACCGCCCGGCATCGGTGACCGCTCCACCAAATCGTGGGCCGATCATGATCATCCCAGCCGCCACTGCTTGCGATAACCCAATGCCCGCACAAGCCGCAATCACGGTCGTCAAGGCACCACTGACACAGGGGCCGTGGTCAGCCGACAACATGATAATTCGTTTGATAATTTCCGCTTCCTGCTTGGAAACCAACCGGTTGTCCCACAACAAGCCAATAATATGAGGAATATCATATCCCGCATTGATAAGCTCAGAGGCTGGATAGCCTTGGTACAACGGCTCGTCACCTCGATCATCGCTGATGGTGGAACGAATGAGCGGTTCCACCAAGACTTCGCCATCTTTTTTGGCTTGAGCCACCGTCTTGGGAAGCCTGGGCACATCTGCAGGAGCTAATTCAGGAATGGCTTTGATCGCGCCACTCTTGAGCAATTCCTCGTGCGTGGCTTTGATGGCTGGCCCTAAGGCACCAAACGTATCGGGGACGGTCGCCCCTGATTTTTTCAGGGCATCGGATTTTGCCCGCGCCGACCCTTCGCCTTTTAATCCTTCCTTGGCCCCAGCATGTCCGAATTTCATGCCCTTCGGAAGGCTTTCTTGGCAAAATCCCGACACCACTGCCAGCAATTTAATACGACGTTTCTTCGCGCCGTACCATTCAGCGGCCTGTTCTTCCAGGTCTCCGCCCATTTCCCCGACAATCACGACGGCTTTTGTTTGCGGGTCGTTTTCAAACATTTCCAAATAGCTGACGTAATCGGTTCCGGGATAGGCATCTCCACCAATTCCGATGGCAGTCGTTATCCCATCAGCAAATTGGGAACAAATCCAGATAATTTCATTGGACAGCCCACCGGATTTAGTAATGACACCAAATGAGCCTGGGCGATACAGCTTACAAGCCGTTAAATTATCAAAGGCTCCCCCAATCACACCTAATCGACATTCACCAGCAGAGACCACCCCAATGGAGGACGGCCCGTTAAACGTTTTTCCTAATTTTCTGGCGTGTTTACCCAGAAGCTTCGCGTCCTTCTCGGGAACGCCTTCGGTAATCATGGAGACGGTGTGAATTTTGGGATCATTCAGGGCATCCATCGTCCCTTCATAAGCTCGATTCGCCCCGATATAGACGAGGCTCGTATTAATTTCTGGATGGCTCGCGGTAGCTTCAGCCACCGTCTTATAGATAGGGATAGCCACCAATTCCGTTCCGCATACGATTTCATAGGTATTCCCCGCATCTGGAGGATACACAAATGCGGACACATTCAACGGTTGCTTGATCATGTAGCGGAATTCCGCCATGCGACGGGCAGCATTGACACCGGCCACACCACCCTGAATAACGACATGCGTGTCTTTCGTGGCAAGAATACTCATTGAAGCAGTCTCCTAATTCCTCAAATTCAAAAAGATTATTTCGCGGCCATCGCCATATCGACGATGTCCGTTAATGGCGTCGTTCGGTCAAACACATGAATATCAAAGCCTTCTTCTTGTAGGGCACGCATGGCGGCCAACCCTTGTAATTCATTTGGACCGCCTCGCCGCACCCAAATTTTCACACCTTTTAATTTGCCTTCGCCTTTGGCTTTTCGAAAGGCATTAATGATGCCGCCGAAGGTTTTTTTCACATCAGTGAAATTCGCAATTGCGCCGCCGACGATAATATGCTTGATATCAGGCAAGGAACAGACTTTTTCTGTGAGCACTTCCACGGCCCAGTCAGGCGGATCGCCTGAATATTCAGCGTAGTTCGCTAATTTCCCACCACGCGCCACAACGGCATCCGAGTAATACACACTGGCCCCACCGCCCGCCGGCAGCATGGCAATATTTCCCCCGGGAATTTCAATCAACTTCACGGAGCCTTTCACCTTAGCATCCACCGCCATCACTTCTTCTTCGTTCTGGGTATAGGCACGGCCAAATTCAGCCGCGAAGGGGAAGGTCCAATCTTTATGACGGAACTTGGCATCGCCATCCAGCAGGGTCACGGCATCTAGGGCCACCAAGTCTCCATTTGAATTTTGGACAACCGGATTGATTTCTAGATATTGCGCATCTTCATTATCAAAACAAATATAGAGTTTTTTCAAAAATTCGGCCATTTTCTTAGCCGTATCGCCGGAAAATCCAGCATCTTTCGATAAGGCCGCTAATTGTGCATCCGTGGGAGATTCCCCGATTTCGACAGCCAATTTTTTGACCTTTTCCCAATTAGCTTCAACTTCCACACCGCCGTAAGTTGTGACCATCACATCGACGCCTTCACGGGTCGATTTCACCGAAGCATAATATTCTTCTTTGTGGTCGATGGCTTCCGAGACAATGACTTCACGAATAGTGACGGACTCGAGCTGCTTTCCCAGCATTTCCTTCACCGCGGATTTCGCCGCGCCCAAATCTAACCCTACCTTGACCAGACCTAATTTAAAGCGAGAACCCAAGGCCTCGTGGGCTTTCACGACCAGCTTGCTCTTTTGCAGCCAATCATTCACTTTAGAGAGTTCTTCAAACTCGTCGTTTGACGACACGACCACATAATTGGGGGTCGAAATTCCCCATTTTCGCAGCAAGCCCATTCCTGGACCTTCAAGGACTTTTGCCATAATCCTACCCTTCCGTCAGGGACTAAAATGTGAAAGACACAATCAGACTATCCCACTCGTTCGTGAGAACGTGCATTGTACGAACGACCCCCAGTGTCTGCAATCAACCAAAAGGCCCATTGGAAATTTCACAAAAGTCCCAGAAAAGATGTGACGAAAGGAAATGGAGAAGCGTGGGGGATGGCATGCAAATGGCATGAAAAACAATAGCTTACATGCCATGACTTACACTCCAATGGAAACCCGTTCACCGCCCATATTTCGTATGAGTCAGCGGGCTTTAGAAAAAGGAGTTGTGAAGGGGGAAATGGAACAGGGAAAGGTGAGAAGGAAGGTATGCCTAAAATATAAGCATTTTAAATTAATAAGCGCTTATCCCTTATTGATGGCGGCCACCGTTCGCTCAACAACGTCTTTGTTGCCAATAATAAGCGCGGTGCGCTGATGCAATTTTTGGGGTTCGATGTCTAAGATACGCTCCTTGCCAGAAGAGGCCGCCCCACCAGCCTGTTCGGCGACAAAAGCGAGAGGATTGGCTTCATACATGAGTCGAAGCTTGCCTTCAGGGCTCTTTTTTGTGATGGGATAAAGGAAAATTCCTCCCTTTAACAGGTTCCGGTGAAAATCCGCTACCAAAGACCCCACATACCGAAGTGAATATGCATTTCGTAATTCTTCAATGGCTTTTTGGGTCCCTGAATCCAGCCCTTTAAAATTCCCTTCATTCGTGCTGTAATAGGAGTTTTTGGGCGGAATCTGAATATTGGGATTTGTCAGACGAAAGATTCCTTCTGAAGGATCAAGTGTAAATCCTTGCACGCTCCCACGCGTGGCCACCACCATCATCGTGCAGGACCCATAGACCGTATAGACGGCGGCCACCTGTTCTACGCCTTTTTTCAACAGCGTCGACTCATTCACTTTCTCATCAGCCTGCCGTTTCCAAATTCCAAAAATGGAGCCCACACTAATGGCGACATCAATATTAGAAGACCCATCCAATGGGTCCATTTGCACGAGGTACCGATGCGCCGGGCTATCGCCGACAATCACGGTCTCTTCAATTTCTTCCGAACCAATGGCAGCCACACGTCCACATTGCGATAAGGTTTCAACTAAGGTATCAGAGGAAAAGGTATCGAGAATTTGAACAACCTCCCCCTGAACATTGGTTTCACCTGTCGTCCCAACCGCATGGGCCAACATAGCCGCACGGATTTTGGCTTGAATGCGTTGAGCACCATCGGCAATCCCGGCTACGACGGCTTCTAATCCATCGTATCCCTCTGACCCCTTCCAGGACGCTGCGGAATATTCAGCAAGTGTTTGAAACATTGAGGAAATTGTATCTGTCCCTCTCGAACCCGTCAATTTTTATGACTAAGGGATCGGCCTCGAAATCATGTTTCGGAATAGTCATTCGAGTCTTGCATTTAACCCCTACACGACAAATCGCTTTATGTTCGGCCGCACAACCAAAATGGAACAACCTGAATATGCGGCCACCCATTCCGACACACTCCCCATTTGAAACCGCTCAGGGCCGGTCAAGCCCTTGGCTCCCAACACCGCAAGGCCCGCATCGTGGTTGACCAGACAATCCAAAATGGTCTCTCGTGGATTTCCTGAAACCACCTCAGAGGTCACATCGAATTTCTTCTTCAACAAAAGCGATCGGACTTGAGCTGTCGCTTCTCGCGCTTGCTTTTGAAACGCTGCCGTTAGGGCTTTGGTATATGGTTTTGCACGGACACTTGCGCCTAGACCCCTCTGGGCTTGAGGAACGGCTGAAAGAACTTGCACAGAGACCACATCCGGAGATATCCACGATTTCATGTAGTTCGCCGCACGCATAGAGGCCGTGGAACCATCTACGGCAAGAACCACCTCAACCGGAGTTTGAATGGGATCCTTCACAATAAATACCGGACAGGGTGCATGAGATAACACTTTTCGCGACACACTCCCCATGAAATATCCTTGAATATCATGGAATCCTCTGGATCCAAGAACCACTAGATGAGGTTCTCGCTTTTCTGCTTCCTTGACAATAGCATGGGCTGCATGACCTTTGGCCAAAACTAATCTGATTTTCACTAATGCCTTCCCTGTTTTGGAATTCAAGACCTGATTTGCATGAGCTTCCGCAGCCTTAAGAATTTTTTTTCCTTCTGCTTCTAGCGCTATGAGAATCTTCTTGGCCTTCCCTGTTTTAGTTCCCTCTTTCTTGAGGCCCGACTCCAAAAGACTGGTATCAATCACATGAACGAGAACAACGTCTCGAAGGGATTGATGAAATAATGTCCCCAATGCTTCGACTGCCCTCATAGAAAATTTTGACCCATCCACCGCGCATAAAGCTTTCATCGCTTCCCCTCCTTATTTGCAATTTTGCCTTTAAATTGCGTCTACGCTCACGTTTACAATCACAGGTAAAGTCATTAAAGTAGAGAATCCCCTGCTGTTCTTTAAATTTTACGTTATCCTTCCCGTAAAAAGCTAAATGGGAGGGGCAGTCTTTTATCTTTACCATTCGCCTCCCTTCGTCTCTCCACTCCGGGAATCATACTGAGGGACTTTTTCAGAAAGACTGGCGAGTCATCGTTGGCCGTGCCGATGACTTGAGAGTACATAATGTGGAGATGGAAAACCTTTACCAACACCCTAAGAGGAGGCAGATCAAGTCATGGCCATTAATAAAAAACTGAAACCCGTTCCCATTCCTGTGGAGCCTCAAAGGTTAACGGAGGAAGAACTCACGGGATTGACCTCTAAGCAAGGGCTCATCCAACTCCTTAAGTCAAAAAATATTAGCGCCAAAGGTGCACTACGCAATCTCCGGTATGAAGCAGAGTTACGACAACTGCAAATCGAACTGGTGAAATTACAGCGGGATGTCCAGCTCACTGGACGACGAGTGGCGATTATTTTTGAGGGTCGTGATGCGGCGGGTAAAGGTGGTGCGATTCGACGATTTACCGAACATCTGAATCCACGCTCTATGCGAGTGGTGGCGTTGCCTAAACCCACGGAGGTGGAAAAAGGACAATGGTATTTTCAACGATATGTTAAGCCTCTTCCCAATCCCGGGGAAATCGCGTTTTTTGATCGGAGTTGGTACAACCGGGCAGTCGTCGAGCCCGTCATGAATTTTTGCACAAAGGCGCAGTATCAGACATTCATGCAACAAGTTCCCGAATTTGAACATATGCTCTATGAAGACAACATCGAAATCATTAAGTTTTGGTTCTCCATTTCCAAGGACGAACAAGAACGCCGCTTTAAGGGTCGGGTCAATAACCCCTTAAAACAGTGGAAAATCAGCCCAGTTGATGATAAAGCCCAAGAAAACTGGGATCTGTATACCATGTATAAAGAAGAAATGTTTAGTAAGACGCATACGTCCTACTCCCCTTGGGTCATTGTCAAAGCCAACACCAAAACGAAAGCGAGACTAGAGGCCATTCGGCATGTATTAAGTACCCTTCCTTATAAGGGAAAGGGCGAATCGAAGGTAAACCTTCACCCTGATCCCTCTATTGTTTTACGATTTCATCGTAAGAGCAAGGCCGTCGATTAAGGATTTCACGAAGTCATAAAATTGAATTAGAGCCTGAGGAGCGAGAAACGTCAGCACAGGAAATGTGCGAATGAACGGCTTTGCCTCAGGCACAGTGGTTTATTCAAGGCGTCGCCTCCCCTCTGCCGGTGAGTTCATAAAGGTACACCCTTTTTTCGATTCCGCTTCCTTTTCGCGGCGGCCAGGTGAGAGGGATCCGTTGGACGGATAGATTAAACTTTTCCTGAAATCTATGTTCAACAGTGTCCAGCCCCAGTCTATTGGGATCACAAAAAATCCCTTTTCCGCCTGGAGCCAACACCTGCTCAAGAACGTGAGAGATATCCGATAGAATCGCTTCGTCATAAAAAACCTCACAGCCTAATACCAAATCATAGCGTTCTTTTGAATAAAG
>JAOUQB010000096.1 GCA_029879555.1 Nitrospirota bacterium
TCGGTTGCCGGGCGCTGATCAACCCAACCGGGCGGATTCTCAAAAAGATCGCTATTCCGTTTCTGACACGGCGGCACAATTCATTACCACCCGAGTGGAATCCATCCTACGCGCTCGTCCCATCTTACGGGTGATCGGCGCAGGTGAAGTCGGCTCTTCTGCTTTCCCAGGTGATGAGCGTTCAGGCGCTGCTTTCCAAACAGTCGCCAAAGAGGTTGGGGCACGTTTGAATGTGGACGGGATCGTCATGGGTCTTGTTCGGACGTATCGGGAACGAGACGGATCTCGGATTGGGGCGAAGCCGGCTGCGGTGGGATTTGAAGTGTTTCTGGTTCAACCGACCGATGGGAGGGTGCTTTGGAAAGGGGAGTTTTTTGAAGAACAAAAACCACTCACCCAAGATATTGTCGGATTTTTTGAAAAGAGCGGGGGATTTGTGACCGCTCAGGAACTTGCAGAATTAGGTGTGCAAAAAGTTATGGAGGCGTTTCCTATTGGCCAAGGTTCACCACCTGCGCCGTAGGTGGGTTCGTCTGCAATGAAGGTGATTGACTCAATGATATTAATTCCTGCAATTGATTTGAAAGATGGAAAATGTGTTCGCTTGCGACAAGGCGAGATGAGCCAAGTCACTCAGTATTCGGATGATCCGGTGGGAATGGCTGAACAGTGGCAAAATCTTGGTGCCCAGTATCTGCATATTGTGGATTTAGATGGAGCGGTGGAAGGTACCCCGAAACATCTGCGTCAGATTGAAGCGATTGCCAAGAAACTGCGCATTCCCATTCAAGTGGGTGGCGGTATTCGAAATGTCGACACTGTTCAGGCCTATCGGTCTAGTGGCGTGGATCGAGTGGTGGTGGGAACGGCCGCCTTACAGGATCCAAAATTTTTGGCAGTAGTCGCCCAACAATTCCCGCAGAAAATTTTAGTGGGGATCGATGTGAAGCAGGGGTTGGTGGCGGTTCATGGGTGGACGACCGTGTCCACCTTGACGTCCAAGCAGGTGTTTGATTCCATGAGAGATCTCCCATTAGGCGGCATTGTGTATACAGATATTTCACGAGATGGCATGTTGAGTGGCCCAAATATTTCTGCCCTGCGAGAGGCAGCGGAATGCTCTCCGGTTCCAATTATCGCGTCCGGCGGCGTCACCGCGCTTGAAGATATTCGCGCGATTCAAGAGCTTGGCGGCAATATTTCCGGGATCATCATTGGAAAGGCGCTCTATGAGGGGGCCTTGGATTTGAAAGCGGCACTGGCGTTGATTCATGTGGCTGGGGAGGCTCGGCCGACATGTTGACGAAGCGGATCATTCCCTGTCTGGATGTCAAAGATGGGCGGGTGGTCAAAGGTGTCTCGTTTGTGAATCTCCGTGATGCGGGTGACCCCGTGCATGTTGCACAAGTGTATGATCGAGAAGGCGCTGATGAGTTGTGTTTTTTGGATATCACGGCCTCGCATGAAAAACGGGATACGATTCTCGATGTGGTCGTGCGGACGGCCGAGCAGGTGTTTATGCCCTTGACAGTTGGGGGTGGGATTCGCACCTTGGAAGATATTCGTCGGTTGTTGGAATCCGGTGCCGATAAGGTGAGCATCAATACGGCAGCCGTTCAGGACCCTGAATTTGTGAAGGCCGCTGCGAATCGATTTGGCTCCCAATGTATTGTGGTCGCCATTGATGCGAAGCGTGCGACAGGCTCTGATGATGATGTTCAAGGGTGGGAAGTCTTTACGCATGGAGGTCGAAATTCGACGGGGTTGGATGCCGTCCATTGGGCTCAGCGTATGGTGGATTATGGCGCCGGAGAAATTCTCTTAACCAGTATGGATCAGGATGGGACCAAAGAGGGATATGATTTACCCCTTACAGCCGCCATATCGGATGCGGTGACCGTGCCGGTTATTGCTTCAGGTGGGGCCGGCACCCTTCACCATTTATGTGAAGCGTTTACACGCGGGAAAGCCGATGCGGTGTTAGCCGCGTCCATTTTTCATTTCCAAACCTATTCGATCGGACAAGCCAAAGCATTCTTATCCGAACAGGGTATTCCGATGCGCCCAGTATCGGTTCCTGTTTCAATAGCCTAACGAGTGATGAGCGAGACTACCAAAACGAACACCCCGAAATTTGATGCGCAAGGCCTGTTGCCCTGTATTGTCCAGGATTGGCTAGACGGGACGGTGTTGATGGTGGGGTTCATGAATCAGGAAGCGTGGGATCTCACCCAACAAACGCAACGCGTGCATTTTTGGAGTCGGTCTCGACAGCAACTTTGGAAAAAGGGCGAGACGTCAGGCCATGAGCTCCTATTGAAGGAAGTGTTTTTGGATTGTGATCAAGACACGGTACTGGTCAAAGCCCAGCCTATCGGTCCGACCTGTCATACAGGCGCCCGGTCCTGCTTTTTTACGCCTATGTCTTCAACATCTGCCCCTGCTACCCCTTCTGGCACGGCCTGGGGTGGGGTCACTCAACGGTTGTTTGAAATGGTGTCCGATCGAAAGGCCCATCCCACTTCAGGCTCCTATGTCTCAACATTGTTGCAGGGAGATGTTGATCGTATCTTAAAGAAAGTGGTGGAAGAAGCCGGAGAGGTCGTGCTGGCCGGGAAGAACGCCAATCGTGAAGAGATCATCTATGAGATGGCGGACTTATGGTTTCATACCTTGGTCATGCTCGGACATTTTTCGATTCCTCCAGAAGAAATCTATCTAGAGCTGGGCAAGCGATTTGGAAAGTCCGGCATTCGAACCGTCGACGCGGAGGCTTCTCATGGCTGAATGCCTTTTTTGCCAGATTGTGGAAGGAACGATTTCTGCGAAAAAACTGTACGAAGATGACCATGTGGTGGCCTTCGATGACATTAATCCTCAAGCCCGGGTTCATGTGTTAGTCATTCCCAAACGGCATGTGGCGTCATTAGAGGACACCCAAGACTCCGATGCCGCGTTATTGGGGCAACTCATGGTCGTGTGCGCCAAAATCGCCAGGGAGCGCGGCATTGTGGAGAGTGGCTATCGTGTCGTGGCGAACACGGGACGAGAAGCCGGGCAGACGGTGTTTCATCTTCACCTGCATGTGTTAGGAGGCCGTTCATTTACCTGGCCGCCAGGCTAACTTTTTAAAGGGCCTTCGCATGTTCGAGCTTGAGCGAGGTGAGTAGGTTATGAATGAAAAACGAGGCGTTCCGTCAGAGACTATTCAACAGATTCGGGAACGTGTTGATATCGTTGATTTAATATCCACCTATGTGAGTCTTTCCAAAGCCGGCCAGAATTTTAAAGGCCTGTGCCCCTTCCATTCAGAAAAATCCCCATCCTTTTCCGTCAATCCCGCGAGTCAATATTTTCATTGTTTTGGTTGTCAGGTCGGAGGAGACGCCTTTACGTTCCTCATGAAACAAGAAAATATGGATTTCATGGAGGCTCTTCGTGAGTTGAGCCAGCGAGCCGGCATTGCGCTTCCCGAATTTCGCCAAGCCACCTCTCGAACGGAATCTGGCTTGTCTCGTGAACGATATTTCCATCTGTATCAATTAGCCTCTTCTTGGTATCACCGCAATCTTCTCGAAGGCCCCGAGGCACAAGAAGCCAGAGCCTATCTGGATCAACGGGGAATTGCTCGGGAGTCTTGGGCGACCTTTCAATTAGGCTATGCGCCTGGAGGTTGGAATGGCTTATCCCATTGGATGGAGGGCCAAGCGGTTCCATTACATGAGCTGAACCAAGCTGGATTGGTCGTCAGGAAAGAGAAAGACGGCGCCCAGGGGTTTTCCACCTATGATCGCTTTAGGAATCGCGTCCTGTTTCCCATTGCCGATACCAGGGGGCAAATTTTAGGTTTTGGTGGACGAGTCTTGCAGGATGATGCCACTCCCAAGTACCTCAATTCGCCAGAAACGGATTTGTTTTTTAAAGGGCGAACGTTGTATGGGTTAGATAAAGCCCGGCAGGCAGCGGCGGCGGTTGGACGGTTTTATTTGGTGGAGGGCTATTTTGACGTAATAGCTCTCCATGAACATGGCATGAAGAATGTCATTGCCCCTCTCGGAACGGCTCTGACTACCGACCATGTGCATATATTGAGGCGATTTGTGCCCTCCGTGACGTTAGTGTTTGATGGGGATGCCGCTGGCGTGAATGCGGCGTTGCGGACCTTGGATTTATTCGTGAATTCAGGGATGGACGTTCGGGTCTTAGTCTTACCAACCGGGGACGATCCGGATACCTTTATTCGAACGAATGGCGTGGAGGCGTTTCGGGAGTTGGACGTCCGGGCCGCCACATTATTGGATTTTGTCGTCACCTCCGTCTTAGATAAGGCCAAAAAAGATTCGATTCAGGATCGAGTTCAACGGGCTGACGAGGTCTTAGCCATTCTCCAGAAAACGAAAAACCCTCTCGAAAAAGACGAATACCTGAAAGTGGTTTCTGAACGACTGGGGATTCGCCAGGATTTACTCAGAAAACGGTTGCCGACCTTGTCCCGACGGGTGGATTCGACACGGCCTGCCTCTAAGCAGCCTGAATCATCTCCAACGGTTTCTCTGCCGCCAGGAAAGCTGGAAGAACGCGATTTGCTGATTCTTTTGGTGCAGGGTCGTTTAGAGCCTGCCCATGTTCTGCAATTAGATGCTGAAGTGTTTACCGTTCCGGTCTATCGGCACATTCTGACTCAGGCTCTCTCTTTCCGGGATGAAGTGGGGCAATTCGATCTCGAAGGGTTTCGCGGAGCCATGGGTGATGATCCAGCCGATGAAGCGGTGGTGGCGAAATTGAGTGTGTGGGATCTGTACCTTGAGGATATTCATGATCATGTGATCGGGTGTTTGCGTATTCTGGGACATAAAACACTACAGCGACGGCTGGCTGAGTTAATCGGGCAGCAAAAAATTGCCGAACGAGAAGGCCGGCACGAGGAGGTCGATGCCCTAAATCTTCAAATGCATGAAATTCGAAACCAAAAAGCGGGCATAATCGTTTCTTAAAGAATATTTTTGCGAATCTCAAAGAAAAGTGGAAAAGGTATTTTTCCTGGAGCCAATCTATGGTAAAAGATATGGTACGCGATTGTGGGATTTGGGCCCATAGCTCAGTTGGTTAGAGCGGCTGACTCATAATCAGTTGGTCCCAGGTTCAAGTCCTGGTGGGCCCACCAAGATATTGGGCCGGACCTGACAGGCTGATATGGTCAACGGGTTTTTATTCATGTTGAGGATTTTGTGAATTCGCAGCTGCAATTCCTTATTGAACTTCAAAAGTTTGATCTTCGAATTTTTCAGATTCAAGATTCCCAGCGAAAATCCCCTGATCTTCTGAAGGCCGCTGAAACTCCCCTTCAAGACATGCTCTCCCGTCTCCAAGTGTTGAAAAACACGGGAGAATCCCTTGTCAAACAACAACGGAGTGCGGAACGAGAGCTGGCCACGCAAGAAGATTCCCTCCATAAAGTCCGAAGTCGCCTGTCGGAGTTGAAAACTAATAAAGAATATCAGGCGCACTTGTTTGAGATTGAACAGGCCAGGAAGAAAAAAGATTCAATCGAAGAGGGCGTGCTGGAAACGATGGAGCGAGTCCAGGAAAACCAAAAAGCCGTTCAGGAGCTTGAAGCAGAAGTCCAGGAGGCACAGAAAGCTTTCGATGTGGAAAAGGCCCGCCTGGAAAGTCAATTTGCAGAGCTGGCCAATGAATTGGCTGTTTTGAATGAACAGCAACAAAAGGTCGCTGAGGCGGTGGACAAACCCTTGTTGGCTCGGTATAGCCGATTGAAAACTATGAGAAAAGGCTTTGCGGTGGCTGAAGTGAATGAGGGTTCCTGCGGAGGTTGTCGACTTCAACTTCCTCCTCAACTCGTCGCGGAAGTCAGAAGAGGCAATGAGCTCTTGGACTGTTCCTATTGCCATCGCATTCTCTACATGGCCCACCATTTGGAAGTAGAAACCCTCGATTAGCCCCTAGAGGCATCACGCGTTTCTTGCATTCTCCTTCTTCTCGGCCTACCATGATAAGCGGTGGTGGAAGTGGGCCGGGTGGCCGCTCATACAACCTGTATGAGAGGAAAGTCCGGACTCCATAGGGCAAGGTGCTGGGTAACGCCCAGGCGGAGTGATCCGACACCAGCGCCACAGAAAAGATACCGCCGATGGCTCAAGTTTCGGCCTGAGCCAGGTAAGGGTGAAATGGTGGGGTAAGAGCCCACCGCGCTTGTGGTGACACAAGTGGCAGGGTAAGCGTCACCTGGAGCAAAACCAAATAGGGGGACGAATCCCTGTTGGAGGAGGAAGTCATTCCTCATCTGATCAGGGAGGAGGTCGGCCCGGCCAAGGTTCCCGGGTAGGTTGCTTGAAGCCTAGGGTAACCTAGGTTCCAGAGAAATGGTCACCGCCGAATGGGGCTTGCCTCAAACGGTACAGAATCCGGCTTATAGGCCTGCTTCTCCACCTCAATTGTTCACGAACGAGACAATCTCTAATTGAATGTTCATTTGGCAAAAACTTACGGGGACCACAAGTTTCTTATAGATCATGAGGGCAGAGGAATCAACGATCATAACCTCTTGGTTTGACCAGAGTTTTTGGCGTTGGTAGAATCACCGGTCAACCGAGTGGCTTCAGCCCGATACGTCATATTCTGTGTTGAGTCATTTATCCGTTACGTCCCCATCGTCTAGCCTGGCCTAGGACGCCGCCCTTTCAAGGCGGCAACGCGGGTTCAAATCCCGCTGGGGACGCCATGATTGAAGCCGCTGAAGGATTCTTCAGCGGCTTTTATCTTTTTAGAATGAATCCAATGAGCGACGGGATTGTTGTCCTGCTCTTCCAATGCCTGGCTGCGTTCGATATGGTGAAGAGATATCAACGGAGTGTTCTTTCATCTCAGTCATGTGAGGGTCTTATGAATCCAGGTTTCTTCCTGAGTGTTGTAATGCTAGCAGGTGTTTTTGGGCTGACGGGAATTTCATTGGCGGCCGAGGATTGGAAATATTCCGAATCTGGCAAAATTGATGAAGGGCCGGCGGACGGTCCTCCTGGAAGCATGATTTCCATTCCTGAAGGGGAATTTACAATGGGGGATAACGAGGGCTCAAAAAATGAACGCCCCGAACATTCCGTGGTGTTGAAGGCCTACCTCATTGATCGCTATGAAGTCACGATGACGGAGTATCAACATTTTTTAGACCATGATTATGGTATTGAGCCCCCGCCATTATGGGATGATGGCGCGGCAACAGGGAAAATCGGGGATCGACCGGCGGTTGGCATCACGTGGAAGTATGCCAAGCAATATTGCGAATGGGTTGGAAAACGTTTGCCCACCGAAGCCGAATGGGAAAAAGCTGCACGTGGAACGGATGGAAGGCGATATCCTTGGGGACACATGCAACCCTTTGTGGACATTGCCAATTATAATCAAGGGACGACCGGGTGGGTCAGCTATCCTCTTACTTTGTCACCGGTTACCAGTGGGACAAAAGGGATGAGTATCCGCCATGGCCTCAAGGAAGGTGGGAAAAGTGCCTATGGGTTGTATCATATGGCCGGCAATGCCGCGGAATGGGTGAATGATTGGTACGGCAGGCATTATTACGAAGACAGTCCGAAGGAAAATCCACAGGGTCCGAGCGAAGGTGATTTTAAAGTTTTGCGGGGTGGGTCGTGGGAAGATCAACCGGTCAACTTACGGGTGACTGCACGATCAAAGGCTGAAGTCGACTATCAAGACTTGACGACTGGATTTCGTTGCGCGAACGATGAAACCAAGTAAATCGTGAAAAGAAAAATGTAAACAGTGAGAAGGAAAGAAGAATTTAAATTTCTTTCGAAACGTTGATCGGAGGAGTTCTTTTTTCCGGTCGTCGTTTTCTCTTTAATTCAGGATGGAAGGAACGATCTCTTACCTGTGCAGGAGCGTTGGTCTCAGAAGGTACTTCCCGTACTTGCCCGTAGAGCCATCGTGCAGTATTCCCTCCGATATTTCGAATTGTATGTGGCATTCCAGCAGGAATGCGAATCTCCTCTCCTACTGAAGGCCGAATCGATAGGCCTTCTAATTCCAGT
>JAOUQB010000097.1 GCA_029879555.1 Nitrospirota bacterium
AGGCGAGGATTTCAAGTCGACAACACCCTTCATCGCTCGAATTCCCGCTCCAGTCATGCCTTTTAGCAGATCACCACTTCATTTTACCGGACACTAGTGATGAAGAATAAGAAATTATTCAAGACATTTAGAAGGTCCTCACTCCAATTCAACTCGCCTTATTGAAAATCCATAGCCGCGGTCTTGGGACAAGGCTTCCCCGAGGCCAACCATGTATCAATCGTTCCCAAGAAACTTTCCTTGTCCTCAGGAAAGAGAACCGGCTTTTTGGGTCGCTCCCTGGGCACTCCTCCATTACTGACGGCCCAAATGATCCGGTCATCATTATGAAAATGGTGATGCAAGTCTAATGGCGGACCGACGTTCCCATTTTTATCTGTAAAAGGACCGGTGATTTTTTCACAAATTTCCTTGGGAGTAGTCAGCTTTGTCCAATTCAATCCCTGAATAAATTTTGGCGACCGCCAATCACGGGAAAATGGGTGATGGCAGATAGCACATCCTTGGGGAGTTTGCGGTTCAATGGGGTAAGCTGAGATCCAGGCCGCCTTGAGATCAAAACCTCGATCATTATGATACTTCACAATGGCCTGGTGATCGCCGACGGAATGGCAGCTAATACAACGATCATGTCGAAAAATTGGTGCCAACGTGCGTTCAAACCAACTATTAACATATTTCACGACAATCTTAGTGGTGGGCGAGACTAGCGTTTTCCCGCTTTGTGTCGTGACAAAGAGCTTCACGTTCCAAGGCAGGGGGATTGCATTGGAATGGCTAGGATTGATGACCAGCAAAGGCGCCATAAAGAGTCCACCCCCAGCTTTTCTATGCAATCCCGGAATTGGCGAAACCCACTTCCCATTAATTCTCAATCGCACGTGTGAATAAGGCGCAAGAAGTTCTGCCTGATCTTTTCGACTCATGCTTCCGTCTCTAGTTGTCCCAGTCGAGGTAAAATTTCTTTTCCATTCAAAATAAAAATAACTATCCATATCCACATCCCAAATGGGGATATACCACTTCGAGTCACGTTGATCGAACAACCCTTGAAGTTTTTCCAGCGTATCGGTGAGTTGGGAATAACGCGGCGAATAGCGCCACAGTTTCACCAATTCCAATTGTTCCATCTCCATAAACAGTTTTTTCGTCATGGCGACTCTTGGTTGGTTGAGGTTTTGAGTGATGACTTTCAGCTGAGAACGAATCTGGGAAGTCCGCTCTTTGGGGTTTATAGTTGGGCGCGTTACAGCCCGCTTGCTTCGGATGCCACTAGAGGACCCGCTAACCTCAAGCCCTTTACCATCGGGAAGAAGGAGTACCAACCGGTGGGAATCTTCTCCCTCAGAAAACATAACCACCACAGGCTCTTCAAGAGGTTCTTCATGAGTAGTAGGGATGGCTTGAATGAGATGTGGGGCCGAAACTTCTGACGGAAATAACCATAAAGAATCCACTCCTGCAGCTTCCACCTCATAGGTTCCCGGGACTATTTGCTCATCTGTATCCTCCGGGGAAAGAAAATGAAGGGCTTTCTCAAAAGTCACCGAGGTGGGACTTTCCCTCACTTGCGCCAGAGCAGACCCCCAACCGACAAAAACCACCACCGTCAATAACGAGAGCAACCGTTTATGCACCATAGGCCAATCCCCCTGTTCATCAACATAAAATACGCCCACTGGAATGCATACACAATGAGGTATTCGTGAAAACTACGCTCTTACAAAAATTACACGCTAGCGGTCCAAAGAAAAATCAGCATCTTTTGTGCGCCATGAACAGGACTGAGGATTTGCCTCCTCATCTAGAAGATTTTCCCAGGTTCAACTCATGACCGCTATACCACAGGCGTGATGACACCTAATCGTACAAGATAAAAAATCCCAAGAATAAACATTCCGGCAATAATAAATATGATTCCTCCAACTATAGAACCCTTCGGAGTACTCGTGGACAAGTCAAGATAAGATTCTTCAGGATCATTCGGGTTATAAACGACTTTTTTCATTGAATTGAGAGGGTATTTTTTACATAGCGCTGCCATATATTCTCGATTTGACGTCCTTTCATCTCCACCCATTGATATGGCATCGTTTGAATAGCTGGCCCCTTTCACATGATACTCGTATTCGATCTCAGCATGGTAAAAGGTCGTCCCTTCCCCATAGGTCTCAACAACTTCAGACTTAATAATTTCACACGGTACTCGTGGCCAGCTTTTAGCCATTGCCGCTTCTTTAATGGTTTGACGGGCGTTGCTGATGTGGTAGAGCCCACCCAAAATAAATAGCACACCAAAAATCGCGATCACATATTCCATAATTTCCTCGAGTCAATTGTCTGTCTAGGGATACTCACCCGGCCAAGGTCGGTGACTTCGGGGTACACCACAATCTCGATCGATTGGCCATTCGGCCGATGACCCTCCGACCACGAAAAAATCATAAGGAATGTATGACGGTATGACCATTGCGCACATCGATCATCACGATCTGGAACGGACTTTTCATCGAGGTTCCCTGGGCACTAGTCGCATATCCACCGAAGACCACTGTTTGGTCGGTAGGAAGATATTGCTGAATGACCGACAACCCCATATCGACTTGCCATATCACGTTCCCATCTAATCCCAATCGCGCTAACCGCCAGGGACTATGTTCCTCAAGAGTTTTTTGATGTAACACGAACACCGAGGCGGGAGACTCCAGGCGCCAGGTGTAATTCACTTCCTCGACAATGTCTCGACGAATGAGCATGCCTCCCTTGAGGAAACGCTCGTTTCCCACAACCTCAATTCCGTCCAGATCCAGAACCAACTCCTTCCCCCAACGATCGAGACGAAACCCCGCACGATAAAATAATCGGACAACATCCGAATAAGGTTTGCCTGGATTATCAATCGCGCTGTCGGAAAGCTGGCTACGCTCCTCTATTGAGAGCAACGCATACCAACCATTCTTCCCACGAATGTTCTGATGGAGGAAGTCCGGGACCGTTGTCCCCCATAACGCCTGCCCTTTGGACCGAGCCGATTCAAACAAGTATTTTGCTTTTCCATACCAAACCTTGCCACAGGTAGGCTTCCCACTTTCGCTAAGGACGTGTTGGTGGATTAACCGACAATCGAAGTCTGTTACACCCAATTGTTCATCATCTAGCAAGTTCAACTTCCACCCCTGCTCTGCCAAGGCGAAGTACCGGGCATCCAAACTTTTCACAAGTAGCCTGTTTAATCGAGCCGAGACTCGAAAAAATTCTGGCGCATTCGGAAATACCTGCGTCAGTTCCGGGTTGGCCTCACGAATCATTGGTGACCCACCACGAATTGCCAATGTCTCTAAATCACGAGCCTCAAGTCCGTCATTCCAGAGCCAGATCCTCTCTCCCGTCACACCAAGAACCCTCGGATAATTCTCTCGGCCTTCAAGATCTCCAAGAATGACCGGCACTCGCGTCTTCCCACCAGGAATATCTAGCACATGCAGGGTATATCGTCTGTACCCCACAACCCGCGGCATGATCGTTCGGCTAAAATCGAACTTATGCTTTATTTCTGCAGTGATGAAATACAGTTGGGAATGGCCTTCAGCATCACCCGTCCAGAAATCGCTAGTTCGTTCAATCGGGAAAGGCTCAACTAACTGGTAAACGACACTCACCATCGCGCCAAGAACAAACAAACCCACAATGAGGGCAAGAACATTGAAAATGGTTTTCGGAGGAGTCCCTGATGACATGGTCTGTCCCTACCTATTCATACAGAACGATAAATGTACCTCTTGCCAAAATATGGCACGTCCCATGGACCACAGGCCAATCTTGTCAAAACGTTCAACATCGTCCAATGTTTGAAAATAGTCACGCTTCTTCACGGTTACCCTGAAATGCCTTACTATTTGACGGCAGAGTGCAGTGACGCAGTCACCCAAATAAATGATCCCCGCCGCAAGCGGACGAGGTATTGTGAATTTGATCGCTTACGCGATTATTTGGGAATTTTACGCCGCAAGCAGCGGGGAATATACCCCCAAGGGATTAAAAAACGTTTTATTCTTTGGGAGATTCAGTTGGAAGGCGTACGTCTTGGCCTGGTTCGAGGTGAAACCAAGTCAGGGCATCAAAGGGGAGTTTAATAGTGGGGTGGGCACCCTGCTCCAAAAGCCAGTCGCCAAATTTGATATCGTGAGGCTTGGCCATGAGAATTTTTTCAACTGATGCGATGTGTACCTGGAAACCGAACCCAGCCATGGCTTCCTGTAACTCAGGAAAGAGGTGGTCCTGTTGCAGCAGTTGAAGGACAAAGCGGGTGGAATAGCCAGGTTCTTTCCACGCCCGTTGAGCGTCCCATTCCGATGATTCAGAAGCCGCTTTCGCCAAACGTTGGGCAATGTCCGGAAAGGTAAGAACAAGGCGCCCCACAAACAACGTGCGTATAGTCTGACGATCCTCAGTATCGGGAATCAACATTTCAATCATGGCACTCAGCAACGCCAACTTTTCTTCGAGAGATTGCGGGCAATCATTCCGAAAATGCAGATAGCTCACATGATTGTTGGGGCGTTCTAATGAGGCCCGACAAGCATCAATATCTACTGTTGCGCGTGACGAAAATTCATCTTCTACCAAAGCCATGGGCTGAAGCGTAGCCATTTCACCGGAGACGGCAGAACTCAAAAACAAAAGAACAAACGAGAGAAAGAGTTTCATGCTTTTCCCAATACGAATGGTGGAAGTATTCATAGGGTAAAAGGAACACAGAATAAAGGATCAGCGGGCGTCTTGGGCACAGCGAAACCCATTGAACATATTGTGAGCCAGTGGTGGCAAGTGGAATCGGAAAGTGGATCGAAGACTCCACGAGTTAGTGAACCAGGACCCGCCACGAACTACCTTACTTTCGCCACTTGGGGGGCCTGGCGGACTTTCCCGTGGGCCGATACGGTAATAATTCTCATCATACCAATCTTGTACCCACTCCCAAACATTCCCGGCCATATCATACGCCCCATAGGGACTTTTTCCCCTTTCGTATTGTCCCACATTTTCTAATTTTTCCGCGTAAAGGGGACCGACATGAATATTATTCCCAAAATTAGCAGTGCTGGAATTGGGAGTGTCTTCTCCCCAGGGATAAATCCGCTTGTCAACACCCCTGGCAACCTTCTCCCATTCTGCTTCGGTGGGTAACCGCTTCCCGGCCCACTCGCAATAGTCATGGGCGTCCTGCCAATTTACCCCTACAACGGGCTTCCACACATCTCGCTGTATAACAACTTCATCCCACCAAGGAGGATCCTTTTTTTTTGTACGAAGCAAAAATTGCAGATAATGCTCTACCGTCAATTCATACTGGTCAATGTAAAAATCCTTTAGGTACACTTTATGCTCTGGAATCTCGTTTAAATCAATGTCCTTTACTCCTTCGGGGGCTCCCATCCTAAACTCGCCGGCCGGCACCAACACCATGGGCGCTCCGTCTTTCCCGGTTTTGATTTGAGGTAAGGGTTGTTGCGGGTCAAGTGTTTTCTTCTTGTCAGGGGGGGAAATCGCCCCCACCAATTTCAACCCAATTCCCTCCAAATAATTCAACACACTATGGTGAGTCATTCCCAATCCAAATTCCCCGCGATTCGACATCACCACACCCACAACTTTCTCGTTCAAGATGATCGGACCACCAGAAAATCTGGGAGCCACACCAGGATCCAGGGTAAGATCATGCACAACTCGATTCGAGATCGCTCTTTTGACAATAGCCCAATCCCCGCCTCCACCCGGATGACCAATCACCAGAGCTTCCTCACCGCCAGACATCAAAGTTGCTGATGACTCAAAGACCAACGCACGAACATCATCCGGAATATTCTCGCTCCCTCGCACTACGACAACCGCGAGGCCACGGAGATCATCATCCACCTGAGCACCAGGCAACACCGAACCCCGAATAGGGTCAGGCTGACGAACAAAAATGTTCTTGGAAAAGAAAGTCACTTCAGGTTGGGAATCTCCCGCAATCACATGGCCCGCAGTTACCATGTACACCGCATTCGGCTCCACTCGAACGACAAAGCCCGTGCCTATTTGTCGATTCCCTCCAACAGCCGTCGCGGTGATTTTCACTACCCCATGCTTTAACTCTTCGATACCTTGGGCAAAACTAGAGGCCGGGACCCACAGGGCTATCGCGACAAAAGCAAGAGGGGCTAAGAGAACATTCTGAGGATTAGGTAAGGTCATGACACGCAGACACGGTCATCTTTCATTTGGACGCCCCTTCTTGGACCTCCTCTCCCTTGTAAGGGAAAGGACTGAGGTGAGGGCCAAGTCATCAATGGTCGCAACAACATAGCTTCAGGCCAACAAGTATCAACACACAAGACTCCTATTCCTCCATTCTCTACCTCATGGCAAATCTCTTGCGTGCCCCCTCACCCTCCCCTTCATCCCTCTTCGGAATGAAGCCCCCACGGGGGCGAGGGAAAGAACAAGAAAAGGGTAAAAGGGATACAGGGCACAGGGTTATGGGGCATCTTGAGCACAACGAAACCCCTGATCTGGGTTTCCGCCAGGATTTTTAGTCATTTTGTCCGAAGGCCAAAGCCGAGCAAGCTCCATCGATTCATCGGCTCCAGGCCACCCGGTTCGCCAATCCCCACCACGACGATTACCTTCATCTACCCATTCCGTAACATTCCCAGCCATATCAAACACTCCAAAGGGACTTTTATCTTTCTGGAAGGACCCAATCGGAGAAATCTTCTCATCGTAGACATTACAAAAGAAACAATAATTTTTATTAAAATTCGTCATAGACTCGTGTGGCTTTTCATTACCCCAAGGATATTTTCGCCCATCGGTTCCTCGTGCAGCTTTTTCCCACTCATCGTTGGTTGGCAACCGTTTCCCGACCCATCGGCAGTAGGAATACGCATCAAAGTAATTCGTCCCCGCCACTGGATGCTTTCGGTGTGCACCCAAATTAACATCGTCCCAGCCCGCCGGAATACGTTGAGTATCGCTTCCTTGTTTAAGAAATTTCGCATACCGCTCAACCGTCACTTCATAGGTATCGATATAGAAAGCCTTCACAAGCGTTTTGCGAGGGGGGTTATCCTTAAAACTCCGACTTCCTTTCAAAAATTCTCCATCTGGCACCAACACCATCGGCGCTCCATCTTGACCGGTGGTGGATGACGGAAGACCTTTCGATGAAGGCTCAGGGGATTCTTCTACAATAAATCCACCCGGGCCACGATTCAGTCTGTGGTTATTGGGTAGAGGTGAAGGCTCTTCTGGCTTGATGACGAATCCACCAAGCGCCGTCCCATCGGTTGCCTGTGGCTCAATCCCGATGCCGTCCAAGTAATTCAAGAGGTTCTTGTGCGTAATACCTAACCCAAATTCACCTCGATTGGTCATCACCATTCCTACGACTTTGCCATCAACCAGAATCGGCCCACCAGAAAATCGGGAGGCCACTCCTGGATCCAAGGTGATATCGTGCACGACCCGATTCGAAATATCTCGCTTGACCAGCGCCCAATCTCCTCCACCACCAGGATGGCCGATCACCAGCGCCTGCTCACCCCCGGAAGCCAATTGGGCGGATGACTCAAAAACGAGTCCTGTGACCACAGATGGCCGCTGGTCCTTCCCTCGTACCAAAATGATCGCCAGCCCCCGAAGGTCGTCACTCACTTGCGCACCGGGCAACACCATCCCCTGGGCCGGCCCCTGCCCTCCTGGCAGCACATCTTTTGAAAAAAAGTCGATAGTTGGTTGGGGGTCTCCAGCAATCACATGCGCCGCCGTTATGATGTACAGCATCTCCGGTTCGACTCGAACAATGAACCCTGTCCCCACCTGTCCGGTTTTGGTCGTAATTTTCACAACCCCGGCCTTGAGCGCATCAAGGTCCAGCGCAAATGTGTTGGAGGCAGCCGACACCACGACCACCGCCATAACCATGCTTCTGAAGATTTGTCGCTGAAACCATCGCACGATCAGTCTCTCCTACAGCCCGATAAGATGACGAACTGGT
>JAOUQB010000098.1 GCA_029879555.1 Nitrospirota bacterium
CCCCCGTCAATCCGGCAATGAGTTGACTGCGGAGAGCTGGAGACGTCAACCGTCCATCACGCCCAACGGCGATAGTTTTCACTCCTCGCTCGCGAGCAAGCGTGGCATACGCACGGCCGATTTTTTCGACCACATCGGGGGCCAGGTCCTTTTCGACAATCCCTCGGATATCATATTCTCGAAAAATGCCCATCCTGATCCCTTTCAGGTTTCCCTATTCGATCCATTATTTTACGGGTTGTAAACGCCCGAAATCGTCTTTCAATCGAACAATATCATCTTCGCCTAAATAGGGACCATTTTGAATTTCAATAATTTCCAGAAGAGTTGTCCCGGGGTTCTCTAATCGGTGCGGCGTTTCTTTGGGAATCCCCGTACTCATTCCTGGCTGTAAATCATAGACTTCCTCACCGCGAGTCACTCGAGCGGTCCCAGTAATCACCACCCAATGTTCACTGCGTTGATGATGCAATTGCAACGACAGCCGTTTCCCAGGCACCACTTCAATGCGCTTGACCTTATATCGAGAGCCTTCTTCTAACACGGTGTAAGCTCCCCAAGGCCGCTGAACGGTTCGATGCTCTAAATGTTCTGGTGCCTGTTGTTGCTTAAGAAGACTGACAATGGCTTTCACATCTTGCGCCCGATCTTTCGTGCACACGAGCGTGGCATCAGGGGTATCGACGACCACCATATTGTCGAGCCCAATGGTCGCAACCAACCGGCGATCGGCAAACAAGACAGACTGCCGACTGCCTATATCAATAATATTGCCATTCCGCACGTTACCGTCCTTATCAAGAGGTGCGACGTCCTCCAGGCTGCCCCAACTCCCAACATCTGACCACCCAAAATCTACGGGCACGACCACACTGCGAGCGGAATGCTCCATCACGGCATGATCAATCGAGAGGGAAGGCATCTTGGCATAGGCTTTGCGGAGGACTACTGAAAATTCCGAGGTCCCAACCTGTCTCCCAAGGCCTCTCAATATTTTGGACAATTTTGGTTGCTGTAGGGCCAATTCTTCGAGAATGGTGGCCGCTTTCCATACAAAAATGCCGCTATTCCAGAAATAATTCCCTGACCGACAATACCGGCTGGCTGTGGAAAGGTCAGGTTTCTCAACGAACCTGGCCACAGAATATCCAACGAACGGTCCCTGAGAGCCGACCCGCTTGCGTTTGTTCGGTTGAATATAGCCATAGCCTGTTTCTGGTCGTGAGGGATGAATACCAAATGTCACTAAATGCCCCTGTGCAGCTAACTTAGTAGCGAACTGCACCGCCTTCATGAATTTTTTGGGCGATTTGACCACATGGTCGGCTGGCACCACGACCATCACCGCCTCAGGGTCCCGATGCATGAGTTGCAGCGCGGTGAGAGCAATCGCTGGCGCCGTATTTCTCCCCTCCGGCTCAAGAATAATGTTCTCAGCGAGATCATCTTTCCATTCATGTAATTGAAGACGAATCGATTCGGCCTGAGTCTCGTTCGTCACCACAGTCATCTGCTTGGGAACAATATGTTGGATAAGCCGTTCAAAGGTTTGTTGCAATAAGGTTCCTTCACCAATAATCCGCAATAATTGCTTGGGGAATCGTTCCCGACTTAACGGCCAAAACCGTGTCCCACTTCCACCCGCGAGAATGACGCCATAGACGTGAGTCTTCATGATTGGTCCTTTGGATTCAGCAAAGTCATACTTTTTCACCTCCAGGAGCAGAAGTGGATTGAAGCCTTTTCCCTAATTTCATCGGATTTTTGTGGTTACAACTCAAAATATCCACCCAAAATTGCTCTATTTTCGTCTTGATGCCAAAATCATATCAATGACTTCCCGCACGGCCCCCTCCCCGCCATTTTTCTGACAAATATAATGGACCACTTGACGAACAGGATCCATGCAATCTGCCGGTGCAGCAGCATATCCAACCGTCTGCAGAGCGCCCACATCGTTCACATCATCACCGATATAGGCCATCCGTTCAAATGGTATACTCAATTTTTGCGAGAGATGGGTCAAAACAGCCACCTTATCCTTTGCCCCCTGAAACACTTCTGCAATCCCTAATTTTTTCGCTCGGCGAGCAACAATCTTGGTTTGCTCTGCGGTGATGATCGCGATGATGACTCCCTCAGCTTGCAACAACTTCATGCCCATACCATCCCGCGTGTTAAATTTCTTCAATTCTTCGCCTGATTCGCCGTAATACATTCCGGCATCAGTCAAAACCCCATCAACATCTGTGGCAAATAGCTGTAAATCATGAAAGACTTTCCTTGGGCTTTTAACAATCCGCAAGTGTGTCGGCTTCTGAAACGACTTCACATTCCGAATTCCTTTTGTGGCGAGATTGGCGGATTTTTCTTTTTTCATCAGAACCATTGTCCTTTCATCATGAAACCAAGAAGAAAAAATCAGCGCATTTCCTTATTTCACTTGTATGTTCATAAGCCAGGCAACACAGTACAATACTTCCAGACAGACATGAGATCATTTCCTTCCACCTTCTCGTAAAAAGCATGACCCGTCAAAGGGTACAGAGAAAAATTATTCCATGTTTGCACGTTGGATCTTGATTTTCACAAGTGCTATCGTGCTTTTCCTTCCGTTAGGATGTTCAACTCCTGATTCTCAAGAAGGGCTTAATACCGTCTTATGTTGGCTCCGGCCTTCGTGCCTTCCATCACAACCGAGGGAAACAAAACCTTCAACAAAACCTATAGCCACCAAACCGTCCCACACCCCTCCTGCACCAACATCAACTCAACCCGCTTCATCACAAAAAACTATAGCCAGAAACTGTTTGACCTCCGCTAAAGCCACGATACAGGCCTCAAAGCCCTCGCTCACCGTTTCGTACGTTGAACCCACAACGAACGCCAACGGACAACCCTTAACCAACCTGGCCAAGACGACAATATATCATGATTTGGGAAAAGGGTTGGTGAAATATAAAGATATTCCGGCAACCAAACCTCAAGGAGGGGGAACCATTCAAGAAAAAATCTTATTGACGCTACACTCAGAAGTAAGCATGCAAATCACCATCTGCGTCACCGCGACAAACACACACGGACAAGAAGGATAAGAGGGATTTTCGATGATAAATGGACATAAAAAGATTCGATAATTATTGTCGTAATATAAAACCCTGCTGCTCCATGCAGCGTCCAATTTCTAAGCCTCTTGCCACAGAATTTTCCCACCAGTCCTTCCCATAGCGTTGATCAACCCCTTTCTCACATTCCGCTTGTACAACAAGAGGGTCTCTCGCCGCCCCTTCAATCGCCACCCAACTTCCCTGCGAACATTGTCCATACGGATGACACAATCGGTCGGCCCTGCTAGATCCATAATTTGGATCCACGTATCCATTCCACAGACTGCAGCCGCCTAACCCAAAGAACAGAAGGAGAATGAGAGCACACCTCCCCTGAATGATTGCTCGGTATTTTTTGGGTGGCTGGTTCCCTATTGTCTTCATACTGAGATTTCCTCCCCAACACAGCCGAAATGAGACTATCACCACATCTATATCGGCCAGGAAAGCGTCAGAAAAAAGGGGGGGGGGAGAAGTTACAACCCAATCACATCTCAGGCATTTTCTCACACCTCACCTTAAATTTGCCCTCGAATCCACGCCCACGTCAGGCCCATATATTCATGGTAGGCTAGCTCGGCCAACCGAATACCTGAGGCACTGGGAAAAAGATTCGAAGGAGACCAAAAGTCCTCGGCAGGCTTCCAAGGTCCCGCAGGCGCAGGAATGGGGTTAAGCCCCTGTTTGGCAAAAAGCTTCATCGCCCGTGGCATATGAAACGCACTTGTCACGAGAATAAACGGATCTTGTTTCACAAGATCACGAACATACAGGGGATGGTCTTTCGTATCTCGTGATTCAACCTCCAAAACCATATCAAATTTTGAGACTCCTAACTCTTGAGCAACACGACTCAGCGTGGTCGCTTCCGGCGGGCCGTCAAATCCGATTCCACCAGTCAAAATAATTTTGCTACCTGGAAGCAGATGATACAGTCGAATCCCTTCCATCAATCGAACACGCGAATGATGCGAAATCTGCAATTGAATCGGGAGCGCGGCATCGCCGGATACGCCTCCAGCCAACACCACAATCCATTTCACCCCTGGATGGGACAAATCCCCTGGAACCGTCGGCATCAACGCCGCGATATTCAAGGGCGGATACTGGGCTTCAAGGGTACGAAGAATTCGACCGGAGATCCCTTCAAAGCTGCACATCAACAGAACAAGGAGTCCCAGAGCCACCATGGCCTTCCCGGTTTTCTGCCTCCGGGAACACACCAATAACAGAAGACCAAACGTTACAAGTTCCAGGCAAATTGAAAGGGGGGAAAATAGGGGGGCCAGGAATTTTTTCAAACTAAACATGCAAATTTTCCAACGATTGGCTTTAGAAAAACCATCGGGACAACCCGTAGGTAATTTACATAATTATTAATGATTACACAAGAAATTTCTCTTTTAACAATGGGAGGCAGATGAAACGGAAGGAACCATTCTCCTGATCAACTCTGACGAAAAATGGGGAAAGAACAGTCATGAGGGGAGTGTTAAATACTTATAATTCCCAAAGGCATATAGGCCCCCCGGCACGTTGGATATCAGAGGCCTCGGGGCGGTTCAAAAAAGTTCGTCCAGCCCTGTCCTGAGGCCGCGCGAAGGAAAGGCCACAGCCATTTTTGCGCGCAGAGCGTACTTCCAGTAAGTGAGCACGGAAAAATGGGGAGAACGCCGCTGGCGGCTTTTTTCAACAGCCCCATGAGGGAACAAGTCTCCATATCTAGGAAGAGGAGGCCGGATAAATGTGAACATCGAATGGATGAAGAAGAAGGGAAAAGAATCGGCAACTATTTGGACACTTGGCAGGAACGAAGAACGCCTTGGACCTGCTGGTTAAAATCCTGGTTCGCCGAATCAAGACTTCGTTGGGCCACAAGAATATCTTTCAGAAGACTGCCCTGTCTAGACTGATGTTTCACACAATGAATCACTCCCCCATCAAACCCTCGTCGACTCCGTCGACACCCATCAAACTCTACCGGGGCATGCCTGAGACTAAATTTGGCTTCCTGTAATTGATCATGCTTTTGTACAACCCGATCTTGAGCGACCTTTAATAGGGAAACAGCTTCCGTACAAGAAAAGTCCCATACTTCAGCCCACCCCGAAGTGGAGAAGACCACGACGAAAGCCATCGAAAGGAAGCAGACTCGCATGTTCAACCTTTTTGCTAGGAAGGAACAATCCCACCATCTAGTGAATGAAGGCAACACCTCTCATGGTCAAGATAATCCGAAGCTAGTTCTTCAACAATAACTCGAAAGGAGGGAAATACAGGCAGAAAAATTCAGAAAGCAGAGTGGCAATTCATGTGGTGTTGGCTCGTCAACATAGACGGCCGACTCTCGCTACTTGAGGACAAAGTGCGCACGCCGATTGCTTTGGAAGCAACGCAATGTACGTTCTGGGCAAAAGGGTTGGCTTTTCCCTAAACTCAGGACTCGCAACCGGGAAGCCATTACGCCTAAATTTACCAAATAACTCTTGACGGCTGAAGCCCGACGTTCTCCCAAAATGAGGTTATAAGCCTCCGTACCGCGCTCATCACAATGCCCCTCAATGAGCACCGCTCGATTGGGATATCGCTTTAAGAGTACCTTGGCGTTTTGCTCTAAAATTGAAACCGCATCTTTCCGAATCGCCATTTGGTCATAATCAAAAAAGACATCTTGAACCGTCCAGGGAAGAGTGATGTCTGCAGCCGATTGAGCATAAATGTCCCTTTCAACGATAGAAGGTAAAGCCGAGGGTGCGGGAGGAGGCGATAAGAGAACTGCGGCTAGCGGTTCTTTCTTATCGAGTTCTGCATCAGGAACAACAGGAGAGGGCCTCGGTTCAGGTTCAGAGACCACGTCCTTTACCTGAGCAATTTCGTCCCCATGACTGACAACCGAGATTTCCCGCACAGCACTACAGCCAATGGTTGCCAAGAGAAAGATCAGCAGAAGGACGGAATACAGGGAGAGTCTTTTCTTGATCATACTATGCATTCAAGGATTAGCATGTATTCCAGGAAGGCTTGGATAGATAGCAGGACCCGCTAATTTCAGAAATTTCTCTGCATCATACAGCTTTCACCAGAAGAGTCAATGTCAAGGCTCTCTAGTTTTCGGCTACACCTTGACGGTTTTTTTTTCACCTAGGTATGATTTCATTTCTACGCAAGACTACTCTCTGAACACCAACTCCTTCCCACTTCACTGGTCCATTCCATTTTGAGACAAAAATGATCAACGTTCAACATGTGACAAAACAGTATGGCCCGGTCAAGGCACTCGATGATATTTCCTTTTCGATTCACAAAGGAGAAATCGTCGCATTTTTGGGACCGAACGGAGCAGGCAAAACGACCACCATGCGGATTTTGACCGGCTTCATGCCCCCTACCTCCGGGACAGTGAAGATTGCCGGGTTCGACTGCTTAGAGGAACCATGGGAAGTGAAAAAGCATATTGGGTATCTTCCGGAAACCCCTCCGCTCTACTTGGAACTCACGGTCAAAGAATATTTGATATTTGTGGGTCGCATTAAACGATTAGACCAAGACCAATTACAGAAACGCATGGAAATTATAATCAACCAAACCGGGTTAGCCGAAGTTCAGGGCCGCGTGATCGGGCATTTGTCGCGGGGCTATCGTCAGCGGGTGGGGTTGGCTCAAGCCCTTATTCATAACCCACCGGTATTAATTTTGGATGAACCGACCACGGGGTTAGACCCGAATCAAATCATTGAAATTCGTGACCTGATCAAAAGCTTGGCAGGGTCGCATACGATTATTCTGAGTACCCATTTATTGGCGGAGGCGACCGCCATTTGTCAAAAAGTCATCATTATTCATCGAGGCCAAATCGTCGCCATCGATTCTCCAGAACATTTAGGCGCGAAGCTGCGTCAGTCTGAAATGTTGAACCTTACCGTCAAACAGACTGATCCAGGTTTACTAGAAGCGCTCAGTAAGATTCCAGGGGTGATGCATGTCTCTAATGGACCTGAACCCAATACCTATGTCATCGAAACACAGATTGGAGAGGATGCTCGAGAAGAACTTACCAAATTGGTCGTCAACCGAGGTGCCGGACTCCTAGAACTATCCACCCAAACGGTGAGCCTGGAAGATGTTTTTAAAGTACTGACCAAAACGGATAAACCCGATGCCTAAGTCCCGACACAGCAATGGACGAGCCAGAAACTCTCAGAACCTAGACTGATCATGACCCCTGTTCAAACCATTATTGCTAAAGAATTGCGGAGCTTCTTCGTCTCCCCGGTCGTCTACGTCATCGGAGCGATCTTTTTGGCCGTCGTCGGACTTCTGGCCTATCAAGCCGTCGCCAACGCCAGCAATCAAGCCCTTCGACTCATGCAATTACAAAACACCTATGCGCAACTCAATCTCAATGAAATGATTTTTCGACCTCTGTTTCAAAGTATGAACCTGATCCTCATGATTATTTTACCATTACTCACCATGCGGCTTTTTGCCGAAGAACGAAAGTTGCGGACATTTGAATTACTCCTGACCTCGCCCATTGGCGTGAATGAAATTGTGTCAGGAAAATTTTTGAGCGTGGTGATGGTCTATGCCGGGCTGTTATCACTCACCAGCCTGATTCCGATCACGCTTTCTGCGTATGCCACGTTCGACTGGCAGCCAATTTACCTGGGCTACCTGGCGCTCCTTCTCCAAGGGGCGCTGATGTTGGCCATTGGCCTGTTTGCTTCCGCCTTAACAGAAAACCAGATCATCGCAGCCTTTCTAAGTTTTGGCGTCATCTTGGGTCTCTGGGTGCT
>JAOUQB010000099.1 GCA_029879555.1 Nitrospirota bacterium
GGCCCGAGGGCTAGGAAAAGAACAAAAAGGCCGGGAACTTCTCGACAATTACCACACGCGCATCTCCACCATTGCGAATCAGGCCAAGAACCAAAGCGCCTATCCTTCGGTGGCGTGCATCGAATGGATGGAGCCCTTAATGGCCGCTGGCAATTGGGTGCCTGAATTGGTGGCGCTGGCTGGAGGCCAATCTGTATTTGGAGAGCCTGGCGCCCATGCGCCCTGGATCACCTGGCAAGCGTTAGCTAATGCCAACCCCGACATGCTCGTTTTGATGCCCTGTGGCTTTTCCATGTCTCGCATTGAAGAAGAAATGAACATCCTGATTCAGAATCCTGTCTGGCCCACATTGAAGGCCGTACAAAAGGGGCATGTCTATTTGACTGACGGGAATCAGTTCTTTAACCGACCAGGGCCTCGCCTCGTCGAATCATTGGAAATTTTCGCCGAAATCTTTCATCCCACCTGTTTTCAATTTGGCCATTCTGACACTGGATGGCGTCAGTGGATTCCTGCCCGTTGACCAACTCTCTCTTCATTTGCTAAATAGGAATCATTCCTAGACAGGAATAGAACTGCTTTCAACGTATGAACCTATCGCTGGATGACATTCAACAAAAATTTCGTGGTTGCGGCTTGAAGTCCACTCCGCAACGAACGGCCATTTATCACGCGCTTGTTCACAGTACGGCCCATCCCACAGCCGAAGATCTTTTTGCTCAGGTCTCGCCAACCTACCCCATGTTATCCCTGAACACGGTGTATTACACCTTAGGCGTGTTACGCACAGCCGGACTCGTACAAGAAGTGAACATCGGCCATGACCGTGCGCGTTTTGATGCGAACCTCATTCCGCATCATCATGTCATCTGCCAGGGATGTCAGACCATCCTGGACGTGATGGACCCAAAATTGAACCGTCTGACTTCTCCATGTGGGCTTCCCAAAGATTTCGAAATCACCAATTATCAGGTTGCCTTCCGAGGCTATTGCGGGCCATGCCGCCGATCACGATCACCAAAGACCATTTCATCATCGGGGAAACGCCCCGTTTCACAATAAAGGAGGATTGTATGGGCAAGAATTTAAAAGGAACTAAAAGTCATGAAAACTTAAAGGCTGCCTTTGCCGGTGAATCGCAAGCCAACCGCCGCTATTTGTACTTTGCGAAACGTGCGGATATCGAAGGCTACACGGATATTGGCGGTCTCTTCCGAGATACCTCGGAAGCTGAAACAGGCCATGCTTTCGGTCATTTAGATTTCTTAAAAGAAGTTGGCGACCCAGCAACCGGTGTGCCTATAGGGAATACGGATGCCAATTTAAAAGCCGCGATTGAAGGCGAAACGTATGAATACACCCAAATGTATCCTGGTATGGCCAAAACCGCTCGCGATGAAGGATTCGAAGAATTGGCAGAATGGTTTGAAACGCTTGCCAAAGCGGAACGGTCACATGCTAATCGCTTCACCAAAGGCCTTGAGTCGCTGAATCAAGGCTAAGTTTAAAATGATTGTCGCTCCCACTGTCCTCCCCTTTGTAAGGGGAGGATCAAGGTGGGGTAGAAACATGCCGTCAAGCTCATGATGTCCATTTGAAAAAACAAGACATCATACGCCACCTCAATATTTCTACCTCCCCTAACCCCTCCTTACAAAGGAGGGGAATTGATTGATTCTGGTCACGTAAGTCTCGCAAGCATTCATATTTCAACCGGATTGATTTATGCCGAAATTTGATCTCATGACCCCGGGATGGAAACGATCTGATCTTGAAACGGAAACATTACGGGTGTTTGATATCTGTGATGGATGTCGTCGCTGCTTCAACCTCTGTCCTTCCTTCAATACGCTCCTAGACCGGATTGACGATTTCGAAAGCGACGTCTCTAAACTGACCGCCCAGGACTTCACCAAAGTTGAACAGGAATGCTATTACTGCAAACTGTGTTTCAACCACTGCCCCTATTCTCCACCTCATCAATATGATTTAGATTTTCCGCGGTTAATGGCTGCCTGGAAAAAGCAACGAACGGCGGAAGGGGGTGCGACCTGGCGAGATACGCTCCTCATTCAAACTGATCTCATCGGAAAAGTTGGCAGCCTTACCGCCCCAATCACGAATTGGGCGCTACGCACTCCCTGGGTCCGCAACTTGGTAGAGACGGTCGCCGGAGTCCACAAATCTCGCCAGGTTCTCCCATTCCAAGCCGAAACGTTTTCGCAATGGTGGGAACGACGACAACCCGCTTCGAAATCCTCATCACCCAAGAGCAAAGTGGCGTTCTTCCCCAGTTGCTTGGTGAATTTTCAAGTCACTGATGTCGGCAAGGCTTCTATACAAATTTTAGAAAAGAATGGCATTGAGGTGGTCGTCCCACCCAATCAACAATGTTGTGGCATGCCACGCTTTGATCTGGGTGATACGGAGAGCATGCAACGTATTGCCGAAGAACAATGCCAACAGTTTTTGCCGTATGTTGAGAAAGGGTACGACATCGTCATTCCAGCTCCAAGCTGTAGTTTGATGTTCAAACGAGAATATCCGTATTTGAAGCCTTCACCAGAGATGACACGCGTAGCTGAGCGCACGTTTGATGTCTGCGAATATCTCATACGTTTAAAAAAAGACAATACCCTCTCGCTGGATTTTCCACAGAATCCTGGGCGCGTAGCCTATCAAATTCCCTGTCACCTTCGTGATCAAAATATTGGTTTCAAATCCAAAGATGTGATGGAACTGACTGGCGCTACGGTGCATTTGATTGAAAAGTGTTCCGGTCACGATGGCGCCTGGAGTGCCAAGAAAGAGTTTTTTGACATGTCCATGAAGATTGCCCAAAAAGCGGTACGCGAAATCAAAGATGAGCATTTCGATGTCGTGGCATCCGATTGCCCGTTATCTGCCCTTCAATTAGACCAGGCCCTTGAGGCTCCACCGACCCGACCAGCCCTGCACCCCATTCAAGTGGTTCGGAACGCCTATGGATTACCTTCATGAAACTGGTGACTCCCCAAGAACTGCTCTCTGCCGCTAACTATGAAGAACAACGCACGGACATTCGGCGGCGGATTATTGATCTCAAAAAACGTCGGCGCATCACGATTGGTGAATACATCACGCTCGTGTTTGAAAATCGCGAGACGGTGTTGTTTCAGATTCAGGAAATGCTGCGGACCGAGCGCATCTTTGCCCCTGAGAAAATCCAAGAAGAATGTGATGTCTATAATGCCCTGTTACCCCGGAGCAATGAATTAAGCGCCACTCTATATATCGAAATTACCGATCCAGATAAAATCCAAGAACTGCTGGACTCCTTCAAAGGCATTGACAATCCGGATATCGTGGCTATCTCTATAGGGAGGGAGAAAGTTTTCGCTAATTTTGAGGCCGGACATAGTAACGAAGAAAAGATCAGTGCCGTTCACTTTGTTCGATTTGCAACTACTCCAAATTTTAGGGCCCAACTGGCCCAGAGTGATGTCCCAGCCTTACTGACCATTAGCCACCCTCATTTGCAAGCAGAAGCCCCAATACTCGAAGATATGAGGCAAGAATGGCTTCAAGATTTGCAATAGTTTTTCACGAAGGCTCTCAATCAAAATTGTGACTCAAATTGACAACATGAAAAGACGTGCTTTAAGATAAAAACTCAATCGTGCAGTCCTTTCAACCGATTGAAAGGAAAGAAGAATTTAAAAATTTTCGGAGCGTTCATACAAGGAGGAGAGACACATGGTTACTATTACTTCAATCGCGGAAGAAAAGATTAAGGAATTAATACAGGAAGAAGAAAATGCCGTGGGTCTTCGAATTTATGTGAAAGGTGGAGGCTGCAGCGGTTATCAATATGGCATGTCATTCGAGGATAAAACGAGTGATGATGACACCATCGTAGAAAAAGGTGATGTCAAAGTCATTGTCGATTCACAAAGTGCTCCAATGTTAAGCGGTGCCGAAGTAGATTATGTGGACAGCCTTCAGGGCTCTGGATTCGCCATCAAGAATCCACAAGCCAAATCCACCTGTGGCTGTGGAAGCTCCTTTTCAACCTAACGCACATTGCTAACAGGTCACTGATACCAGGAAGGGCTGGACTTGCTGTACGATTCCGTACAAAAAGTTCAGTCCTTCTTCTTTTTTCCGCACCATGATGAATCACACATGCCTAAAGCCACGCTAACCAAACGACTCGAATTCTGTTCATCCCATCGGTATCACAACCCCAAATGGGATGAAGCCAAGAATCGTGAAGTCTTTGGCCCGTGCAACAATGTGAATACCCACGGGCATAATTATTTATTGGAAGTCACGTTGTGCGGAGAGATTGATCCTGTCACAGGCATGATCATCAATTTGTATGACCTCAAACAACACCTGTGGGACGTACTCATTGAATTCGACCACAAGAATCTAAACCTCGACACCCCCTATTTCACGAGCCGAATCCCCACCTCTGAAAACCTTGCCTGGACGCTATGGGAACTTTTAGCAAAACATCCTCAATTACCGACTCTTGAAAAAATCCGTCTCTATGAAGATGCTAGCCTTTATGCTGAAGTGACCAAAGAATTCGTCGAATCCCCATCACTAAACCATACTGCGCTCATTGGTCGTCGGTATCGGTTTGCTGCCGTTCATCAATCTGACCAAAAAAATTCTCATGGGCATCAGTACGAACTATGGGTCGGCATAAAAGGCTCAATCCCTTCTGATACTGGACAAATCATCGACCTCCAGGAATTAGACCAAATCGTCAATGACCTAATTCTGCAGCGCTGGAAGCAGCAAAATATCAGTCATGATCCACTGTTTTCCCACGCTCCTGTCACTGATATCTCTCTAGCCAAGCAATGTTGGGCACTTCTGAAACCTCATTTTTCCACTCCTCCACTGGCTCACATTTCCATAAGCCAGCAATCCGAAACTTTCGCTACCTTCTCTGAATAAACCCCCCTCTCTTTCCGAAAACACATCGGAAACATAGGAACATTTTTAATTGGCTTCGGCTTGCGAAAAAAATAAGTTACAGGTTTTGAGCAAAATGTTTGGAGATCAAGGCGGTTAATTCAGCAGGTTCAAGTTTGCCTTCTTTGGTTTCCAGAAGTGTGCCGTTGGCATAGAAGTGGGTAGTGGGATAGGTTTCGAAGTTGTGCTGTTTTTTGATATTTCGGCATTTGCCTGGGACATGCATTTTGGCTTTACCGAATCGAATGGTGGCATGGTCTTTCGCCGATGCTTCTAGGATAGGATCATAGGCTTTGCATGGCTCACAGGTCGCGATCCCATAGGCGACCACGCCGGCTTGGGATTGGGTGAATTCCGCGTAGTTTTCATCGTTGACGTTTTCAACAGTTCCTGACATGACACCCTCACTTATAATATTAGGAAGCTCTTAGTGGTTTTAGGAACGATAAACTCTCCGTCCTTATTTGATTGATAGACACCCGACGGGTCTCCCCTTCCCATGGTTGTGCCCTACGATTTTACCTCCCCTGGCCCCTCCTTAAAAAGGCGGGGAAGTCCAGGATGCCCTGGTGCATCTGGTTTTACACCCCAGCGCAATCGGGGGATCAGGCAAAAGAAAACCCTAAGAGAGCCACAAAGGGTCCCTTAGGGTTTCTTCATCTCCTAGCGCTTTAGCCTAATTTTTTCAGAGCTTCGAGAATTTCCTTATCATCCCGTGCCACTTTGATTTCTTGCACTTTGGCATAGGCGACTTTCCCGTCTTTGCCCACAATGACGGTGGCTCGTTTCGAACAGTTCAGGGGTTCAAAATACAACCCATAGGCTTTTGACACGGTTCGGTGCATGTCTGCCAACAGCTTATGCTTGAGATCTAACGAGTCAGCCCAGGCTTTATGGGAAAAAAAGCTATCGCAGCTAATGCCCATAATTTCCGCGTTGGCTGATTCAAAGCTGGGGAAATCATCGGTTAAACATTTGTTTTCGCCTTGGCACACCGGGCTCCAATCCAAAGGATAAAAGGCCAACACGACATGTTTCTTACCTTTGAAATCACTGAGTTTAATATCGTTTTGGTCCTGATCTTTCAAGGTAAAATCTGGGGCGACATCTCCAACTTTAATTTCTGCGGCAACATCTGACATATGCTCTCTCCTCCTTGTTGATAAACGATACGGAAAATCCCTGAGTGGTTCATGGTCGTACCATGGGGTGAAAAAGTTTGTCAATCAGCACAATGGCCCCACGCCATCGCGCATGTGGCCTTGTTCGAAGTTTCGGGTTTTCCTGTCACCAATCCGAGCGCTTGAAACGCGTCAAAACGAATGGTGGCCTTTCGTTCCTTGTGTTTGACGTGATCTCAGGGTATCGTAAAATGAGGATGGTTTGTATCTTCCCTCACCTCCAAAACTCTCACAAAGGATATCGCTTCTTTCCTGAATGAAGCCCCTTCAACAGATGTTGGCAACGCTTAAAACCTGGTCTTGGCTTCGTATCATTCTTGTCTGCTCACTGGTCCTCGGATGCATCGGAACCGGGTTGGTCGGGGGCGTTCTTTGGATCGCCACGCGTGACCTGCCATCCTTCGATTCCTTCCAAGATTATCAGCCCAGTTTAGTATCAAGGGTCTATGCCGATAATGGGGAAATCATCGGTCAGTTCTTTATTGAACGTCGTCTCTATACCCCTTATGCTCAAATTCCCACAACCCTCACCCAAGCAGTCATTGCCGTAGAAGATACCCGGTTCCTTGAGCATCCTGGGCTTGATCTCGTGGGTATTGGTCGCGCAGCCTGGACGAATCTGAAAAAAGGCGGGCGATTCCAAGGTGCCAGCACGATTACTCAACAATTGGCACGAGCCCTCTTCCTCTCCCCAGAACGCACCTATACACGCAAAATCAAGGAACTCATTTTAGCGCTAAAAATGGAATGGGTGCTGACCAAGGACCAAATTTTGGAAATGTACCTGAACCAAATTTACTTTGGTCATGGCGCCTACGGGATCGCGGCAGCCACCCTCACGTACTTCGATAAAAGCGTCACCGAATTGACTCTTCCTGAAGCGGCTTTTTTGGCCGGCTTGCCAAAAGCTCCCAACACGTACTCGCCCTATCGCAATCCAGACCTGGCTAAATCCCGAAAAGAATTGGTCTTGGGTCGTATGGTTGAAGCTGGGTTTATTACCGCAGAGGAAGAACAAACGGCTATTGAGAAGGTGTTAAATTATCGTCGGCAGGCCATTGAACCCATTGCCTCCTATTTTGTGGAAGATATCCGGCAACACCTTGTGGAGCGGTATGGAGAAGCTCTGGTGTATAAAGGCGGGTTGCAAATCTACACCACCCTCAACATTGGCATGCAAAAACTCGCCGAAGACAGTCTTCAGCAAGGGTTGCGGCAAGTGGATAAACGGCAGGGATGGCGAGGCCCGTTGGGTCATGTGGAGATGACCACAGATTTTGTGCCTCCCAAGGAGTACCCCGAACTCCATAATCCTCAGTCCGCCAAGATCCATGGACTCTACCGAGGCCTGGTCACCAAGGTCACCAAACAATCAGCTGATCTTTTGATTGGAAATACCTACAAGGGAACCATTTCGCTGAAGGATATGCAGTGGGCGGAACGCCAACTCAAGGACCTCAACGATGTCGGGACGGCCATCGTTCAGAAAGAGTTTTCTCCACGACAGATTCTCAAAGTTGGCGATATCGTGGAGGTTTTGCCGAAAAAGGGGAATCTCGAATCCGGCAACTTCGTCCTTGAACAGACTCCACTGGTGGAAGGTGCATTACTCGCGCTTGATCCTCGAACCGGCGCGGTTCAGGCCATGTCCGGTGGGTACGACTTTAATCGCAGCCAGTTCAACCGGGCGGTGGCGGCCAGGCGACAACCGGGCTCCGCGTTCAAGCCCCTCATTTATGCTACAGCTCTCCAA
>JAOUQB010000004.1 GCA_029879555.1 Nitrospirota bacterium
GAGTTATCGACGGCCCGTGCCACCACCGTGCTTCGGTTTTTAATTGAGCAGACTGGAATGGATCCCCAAGAATTTGCGGCAACGGGGTATGCGGATACTCGACCGGCCGTGCCCAATGATTCGGAAGAGGGCCAAGCGCAAAACCGTCGGGTGGAAATTGTGCTGTATCCCGAACGAGTGGTTCAAGATAACAAAGCCGTCGCAACGCTCGCTCAGTAGTGAGTAGTTAGAAGTATGAAGTGAGACCTAAATTGAAAAGAGTGAAATAAAGGAAAAAACTTTGACTTCTTACATCTGACGTCTTCCTTTTTACTTCTCCCTCACAACTGCTGCATCGCCTCACGCCTTAATGATGGGCTGCACCTGTTTCACTCGCGACATGATGCTGAATCATATTCATATCGTACAGCCAATTGGTCGTCGGTCCTAGGAAGACATAGGCCGCAAACAGCCCCACCAAGGTCATCGTAATCGTATACGGTAGCGCCATCCAGACCATCTTCCCATACGAGAGGCGGATAATGGGTGCCAGGGACGAGGTCAACAAAAATAAAAACGCCGCTTGCCCATTGGGGGTCGCCACACTCGGAATATTCGTCCCCGTGTTAATGGCCACCGCCAGTAAGTCAAATTGATCACGATTAATCGTTCCGTCTTGAAGGGCCCGCATGACCTCATTGATATAGACCGTCGCCACAAAGACATTGTCGCTAATTGAAGACAAGATGCCATTGGCCAAATAGAACATCCCGATCTGATGGGTGCCATCCAAACTCAGCCCATAGCCGATAATCCCCGCAAACAAATTTTGATCTTGAATCACGGCCACAATCGCGAAAAAGACGACCAATAAGGCGGTAAAGGGGAGGGCCTCTTTAAACGCCTCCCCAATCTGGTGCTCTTCAATGATGCCGTTGAACGCCGTGATCACCACGATGACGGTCAGGCCAATGATGCCCACTTCGGCGAGGTGGAAGGCCAGGGCGAGGATGAGCCAGATGCCTGCCACGGCTTGCACAATGAGCTTGGCCTTATCATCATTATCTCGACGTTTCGTTTGTTCAGCCTCAAATTCCACCAAAATGTGACGGACGGGGTCAGGCAATTGATAGCCATAATCGAACCACCGCATCCGTTCAACAATGAGACAGGTCCCCAAACCCATGGCAAACACCGGGAGGGTAACAGGGGCCATTCGAAACACGAATTCCATAAACTGCCAGCCGGCTTTGTCGGCGATTAAGAGATTTTGAGGTTCGCCGACTAAGGTACAGACGCCGCCTAAGGCGGTCCCGACCGCCCCATGCATCATAAGGTTCCGTAAAAAGCCACGAAAATTTTCCAGATCCTCTCGATTCAGTTCATGGACTTCTTGGTCACTAGTATGGTCATGCGAGGCATGCGAAGATTTGCCCGAGGCCACGCGGTGATAAATGCTGTAGAACCCCGTGGCCACCGCAATGATGACGGCCGTGACGGTGAGGGCATCTAAAAAGGCCGACAGAAAGGCTCCCATCAACGAAAACAGGAGGGCCAGCCAGTGTTTGGCCTGCACGCCCAACAGGATTTTGGTAAAGAGAAAGAGCAACAGATCTTTCATGAAATAAATCCCGGCGACCATAAACATCAGGAGCAAGATCACCTGGAAATTATTCACGGTTTCGTGGTAGACCATGGCGGGAGTGGTCATGCCTAATAAGACGGCTTCAATGGCCAGCAAGCCGCCCGGTTGGAGCGGATAACTTTTGAGGGCCATGGCCAGGGTAAAGATGAATTCCAGGATCAGAATCCAGCCAGTCACATAGGGGCCGACGGTGAGAATCAACACCGGATTGAGCAGGAGGAAGGCCAGGATGGTGAGTTTGTACCAAGTGGGAGTATGGTTGAGAAAGTTCTGGGCAAGTTCTTGAGGAATACTGCGACTCATAGGCGTGTCGACCCTTTCCGTGAAGACGGGTATTAATCGTCAATCAACTCAGCATGCCAGGTGGAGGAGAATACTACGGAAAATGAATAGGTATTATAAGAAGCCGGTCTCCTCTAATGAAAGCATAAAAATGTGGAAAAGCAAGGAACAACTCATGGCTGGAGCGAAGCATCATGAAGGGCACGATTTTCAATGATAAATGTCTATCACATTGCCGGCGTGGATGATCGAGAGAGGGGTTTTAACCGCCAGATACAGATAAATGGAGAGAGTGGAGCCTTTCAAGCTCGGTTGCGGTATGAAGCTGTGCAAATTGAGGTGGAGTGTGTGGAGACGGAAGAACAAGCCCTGCAGCGGCTTATTGCTGTTCTACACGAGCGCGGCTATGCGCAATTACGCACCCAACGAATTTTTCAAGGTGAGCAATATTTGGGGAATCAAGAACTTTGGGTGGATTATCTGGATCCTGAACCTCCAGAAGTGCCAGTTGTTTCCTGGTTCATGCGAATCCGACAGAATTTGGGGATAGGGAAAGCTAAGACGTGAAGCGTGAGGGGTTAGGCGCGAGAAGGGAAAAGAGAAAAACAGAGAAGAGCGAGGTGACCATGAAATTTTTTCCTCATTGTTTTTCGCCTCACGCCTGACGCTTTACGATTTTTGTATTATTATCCTGCCGCGAGGGCTTCGACCGGGGTTTTGGAGGGGAAGTAACTGATCATCCGTCGAGGGTTGAGGCATTCCCGAATTTGTGGGGCCAGGTCGCCAGGGCGGATGGCTTCCACGATCATGAGCGACTCGTCCTCTTCCGCCAAATTCAACACAATCGGTTCTTGCATGGAGGCGTGTTCATCATACACGAGGATAATCGGTCGAAGCCGATTATCGAAGTTGACGCTGGTCACAATTCCGGTCTTGTGGTTATTGAGGTTGACGAGGGAACCCGGCGGGTAGACGCCGAGTTGTTTAATCAACGAGACCACGGCATCATGCCAGAGCGTGTGGCAACACTTCACATATAAGTAGGAAAGGGCCTCGGAAGGGATCATCGATCTCGCAGGGTCTGGGTGATGGCAGAGTTCGTCATACACATCCACGACCATCACAATTTTGGCCAACGTGCTCAATTGGGCATCTTTTTTCCCAGAAGGTACGCCCGTTCCGTTTAAGCGTTCATGGTGTTGGCGAATAATGTCCACCGCTTCATAGGGGAAGTTGGGAATTTTTTCGACCATCTCCACCCCATTCTTGGTATGGGTGCTTAAAAACGTCTTGAGTTCTCCTTTTCCCATGATGCCTTTTCGCAAGAGCGTTTCGGCAGGGAATTTGAGTTCTCCCACATCATGGAAAAACGCGCCTATGGCTAACTTTTCATTTTCTTCGCGGCTCAAGCCGAGGTCGAGCCCGATCATCATGGAAAGAGAGGAGACGTTCGTGGCATGGAAGAAAAACTCTTCGCTTGTCTCATTAGAGCCAATTAAATTGAGGAGTGCGCGAGATTTGTCTGACCCGTCTAATAAGTCAAGTAGATTCCCGACGACTTTTTGGGCCGTGCGGAGCCCCCGTGGTCGGCCGGCCACCACATCCTGAACCATCTGCTTGGATTCCTGCAGCACTTCTTGGAACTGATGTTCCACCTCCTGGAGATGGGATTGATAGACCTGAAAGGCTTCATGTTGCGCGACTTTTCGCTGCATGGGGTCTTCGAATGGTACGTCGACGTCAGGCGGGGATAAGGCATCGACTTCTCCGTCGTTCCCAGGCGCATCGACCATCTGCGGTTCTGGCTGTTCTCGAGGGTCGGCGTCCAGAAGATCCAGGGCTGCGGATGTTTCGGGATCCGACCGATCAAAATCGACGAATAATTTCACCTTCTTAAGACCCAGTAAGGTTTCAAGATCTTTCGTGGCGGCGATTTTAAAGGAGTTGGTCGGAAAGGGGTGGCTGAACCACGACCCTTCGATTTTGATAAAGAGACCCAGGCGAAGAGCGCTTGGTTCTAAGGGAACAAAAGGCATAGTAAAGTATCAGTGAAGATCATGGGTTAATAAAAAAGCTCACAGGCAAAAGCCGCGATCTTCTTGAACAGACCTCTCTGGGTTTTGTCGGAAATTCATTCAGCAATATTAAGGAAAAAGTGAAGGCACATCAGATCAATCGAAAGGAAGAGTCGAGCAATCGTGAGGGGATGCGCTGGTGGATAAAAAGACTATCGATGCGAAAAAACGGCTTGTGAGTGTTGTAAAGCCACCGCAACCGACTCATGGAAGGGGAACATCCTCTCCATGTTGGTGAGCAGGAGAATTTGTTTCACGGATTCCTGAAGGCTGGCCAGGCTGATCTTGATTCCGGCACCGGTCAATTTCCGATGGGTTAATGTCAGAAGTCCTAATCCCGCGCTGTGAATATAAGAAAGGTCGGTGAGGTCGAAAATGATCTGGTGAGGGGCAGGGGTTTCTGCCTGATTGACAGCTGTTTTATAGGCCTGCCGTGATTGAAATATCAATGTTCCGGAAAACGTTAAGACCCAAGTGTGCTGGTTCGGTTGTGAACTGGTTGCGACCATTGTTGAGCTCCCTGCTTCTGGCAAGCGCGGCCCCTTAGGTGGGCCGATTCTGCTTTGAAGGGTGAATATAGCCAATCTCAGGCACGAGAGCGGGTCATGACGGGTGGGGTCGAACACCGTGACCACTGCCCCCTCGGTGGCTGGTCGGCGCCTCAACTTGTCGGTCCTGTGAGTGGGTTGACCCGTTTGGCGAGGAAAACACAAGAAATCATACGGCCAGTTGGGGAAGAAAGAGGAGGATCCTCAACTTGAAGACTACTCTGTGCCAGAGGGGGTATCGGTTGAGTCTCTTGGATTCTTGAGGGTGTCGGTTGTCTCACAGAGGACTGTTTCTAAGTATTTCCGAAGACCAGCCAGATCTTTCGAACGAAAGGCACTTTTGGTTTTCTGGAGAACTTGAATCGTATGAAAGACCGACTCGCGCAACCGAAAATAGTCGGTCATAGAGGGCACGGCCGAAGCATCAGAGCCGGGTTGCTCCTGCGAGGAGTGGCGAGGCAGACTGGTGAATTGGGTTAGGGTCGCCTGCGGCTTTTCTGGGAGCCGGAACGTGCGCAATGTCTCTTCCAATGCCGAAAGAGCTTGGGTGCGATTCTCCGCATCTTGGCGAGCGTGAGTGATTGTCCCAAGTGTTTGTTTATGGTGAATGCCACGTTTGACGGCATCCAAGAGGGCAGGAAAATTGACCGGCTTGATCATGTATTCCAGGACATTGAGGCGAACTGACTCAACGGCGGTGGGCACCGAAGGATAGCCGGTCACCACGATGACGGGCATAATTTTCGCTTGCTCTCGTAATTGACTGACTTTTTCCATGATGCGGTTGCCGGGCATGTTCAGGTCAGTGATCAGGAGATCATATTCCGACGAGGCTAAGGCCGCTGACAGTTCCGAGGCATCATGGACACCATGGCACGAATAGCCCTCTTCTTCTAATAGGTCCTTGGTGGCCTCTAAAAAAGTATCTTCATCATCGGCTAATAAAATGGAACCCTGAGGTGTCATGCAGCCCTCCATCGTGAGTTAGGTTAACGGCAACGTAATCCTAAAGGTAGTTCCATGCCCGATTTCAGATTCAAAGTCAAGTATCCCTCCCATAGATTCGACCAGGCTATGGCTAATGGAAAGCCCCAAGCCCATGCCCCCCTCCTCCTCGCCCTGTTTCGTCGTAAAAAATGGTTCGAAAATATGTGGGAGAGTTTCTGAAGGAATGCCCTCGCCTTGGTCAGCCACACAAATGGAAAGAGTCTCCGATCCATTTGCAACGCTGACCTTGATGGTACTGCCAGGCCGAGAAGCATCAATGGCATTATGAATCAAATTGCAGAGGACTTGAATAAGTTCTCCTTGTGAGCCGTGGGTGATGATTGGGCGTGCGTGAGGCAGAACATGGATAGACACCTGATGCCGTTCGGCCCGTTCTTCCATGATCTCGGACGCCGTTTGAATGCAGTGACCGATATCGATCGGTATGGGGGTTGGACTGCTAGGCCGGTAGAGTTGATAGAGGTGTTTGGTGATTGTAGCAATTCGCTCAATACAGTCTTCCGCTTTGGCCATATAGCGAAAATGTGGGTGATCGGATGGAATTGCACGTTTCAGGAGGACCAATGATTGAGAGATGCTCGCCAAGGGGTTATTAATCTCATGGGCGACGCCTGCGGCAATTTGGGCAAGCGCCGCCAATTTCTCGACTTGCATGCGGCGCTGTTCTAATTCCTGAATCCGTTCGGCTCGTGTTTCGACTTCCTTCTCTAACTCCACTGCATGACTCCGCACTTGCTCTTCCATGGTCTTGCGCTCGGTGATATCTTGGGCGATATAGGCGCATCGAGGATGGGCCGAACCCTTGAACAATACGGGCGTCACGGTAGCGGCGACCCATCGTATTTCTTTGACAAGGGGATGTGCATACTCAAAAGAAATAGGTTGGTGAGTCTTGAGGCTGAGCTGGTAATGTTCGATCCAGATTTTCATCACTTCTTGGGGCAGACCTAGTTGGCTGTACCATTTTCCAGTCGTTCCACCATTCGGTTGCCCAAAAAAAACGGCGGTGGCTTGATTGTCCGAGAGATGGTGAATGTCATCGGAAGTTACTTCCACGACACCCATCATCATGGGGGCACTGTCAAAAAAGCTTTTGAGTGTCGATTCAGTCGTGCGCAGTTCTTCTTGGATGCGTTTCTGGTCGGTGATATCTTCCGATATTCCTAAAAGAAATTGGGGTTTCCCAGCCTCATCGCAAATGGGGAGTTTTTTGGTATGGAGGATTCGGACCTGCCCGTCTTTTGTGTGAATGAATTCTTCTGGGATATCGATGAGCTTCCTGCTGTTCAATACGAATTGATCATTCTTGTAGAAAAATTCGGCTTCGTTCTCAGGAAAGAAGTCAAAATCATGTTTCCCAACAAGGGCTTGCCGGTCATAGCCAAGGAGATTTTCACCGGCTTGGTTGATGCGCACGAATTGAAGATTCTCAGCATTTTTGACAAAAACCATATTGGGCAGATTCTCAAGAATGGAATTCGTGAAGATTTCGTTTTCGCGCAATTGCTGTTCAGTTTTCTTGAGCTCCGTAATATCAAAGATGACACCCCGTAATTTAACTGGCCGATCATTGTCGATGACGACGGTTACGTGATCCTTGACCCAGAAAATTGTGCCATTGGCATGGAGGACACGGTATTCTATGACATGATTGTCTTTTCGCAATGTGGCTGCCCGACAGTGGACCGCGATGTTTTGCCGGTCTTCAGGGTGGATCATATTCAAAATAAAAAGAGGGTCATCATGCCACTGTTGCAGGGAATAGCCTAATAATTGTTCCGCATATTGGCTGACGAATGTTACCTGCATGGACGGGAACTCACATTCCCAGACAATACCGTCAATCGTTTGCACGAGATCTTGGTAAATCTGTTGGGACTCTAGGAGTGCCTGTTCGGCTTGTTTGATATTCGAGATATCTATGACATTGGCCACTCGGTATAACACCACTCCGGCCGTATTTTTTACGGTGGAAACGGTCAGCAGGGCAGGAAAGGTTGTCCCATCTTTCCGAATGTGGAGGGATTCAAAAGAATGGAAGCCGCGTTCATGAATGAGTTGGATCATGGCAGAAAGCTTGCTCCTGAATTCTGGCGCAAAGACGTGACTGATTGGTTGACCCTGCAATTCTTGGACGGTGTACCCATGCATGCGAGCATACGCTTCGTTCACCATATCTAACGTGTAACTGTTTGCGTTCCCCACCGCCACACCCCATTGGGTATGTTGGTAGATGGTGGCCCATTTTTGTAATTCCGCTTGGGTGCGGTTCCACTCGGTGACATCCCGGCCGATACAAATGACTCCATAGGGTTGGTGGTTTTCATCAAGGAGACGGTCCACATTCCAGAGGATATCCTGTAATTTGTCGTTCACATCAAGGACGGGATGTTGATAATCGCGCGTGGGCTCTCCTGTCAGAACCCTCTTGATGTCGGCCAGGATGTGTGCCCGCTCCGAATCGGTGATGAATAATTCAAAATAATTTTTGTCCAACACCTCTTCTCGAGATTTCCCATAGAGGCGCTCGGCCTCCCGATTCCATTCCACGATCCATCCATCTGGGGTGAGCCCGATAATGATACTTCCTGCGGTTTCAATGAGCATCCGGAACCGGTGTTCGCTAGCGCGGAGTTCCATCTCGATGGTTTTGCGATGGGTGATATCCTGGCCCATCCCTCTTCGCTCCACGATCTGTCCTGATTCATCGAATATCAGGCGAACGGTTAAGCTGATCCAGATATGACGCCCATCTTTTCTGCGCATTTCTAATTCTTCATCGTGAATCGCCTTTCCAGACTGGATTTGCTGTTGGAGCTCAACCGCCTTGCCGTACCCATGATTTGAGGAGGCGTACAAGGACAAGACTGATGTACCGATCAATTCTTCCCGGGAATACCCCAGCAATTCGCAGGTGCGAGCATTGACCCTCGTAATGGTTCCATCAAGTGCGGCGGAGAAATAGGCTAATGGCGCGGATTCATAGAGATCTCGGAATTGTTCATCGCTACGCTTCACGGCCTCTTCAGCGGATCGGCGGGCGGTGACATCGGTACCGGAAGCCACGATTTGGGTGATCCGACCATTCATGTCTCGTACCGGAACATAACAGGCATCTATGATCAGAAACTGGTTTTCTCCCATTCGGGCCGGGGTATCTTCACGGACGATTTCTCCTTGGCCTACCCGCTGGATGATGTGGTGGACTTGTTCCTGCACGGTCGGGGAATAGTTCAGCCAATAAGTGTCGATAAAGGATTTGCCAATCACGTCTTCCCGAGTGAGGCTAGCTATGCTCAGAGGAGCTTGATTGCAATCGATTACGATGCCGTCGACTGTGGCAATACCGATAAAATTGGTCATGGCATCCAAAATAGTCCGTAACTGTCGTTCGCTAGATTTCAACGCATCCTCCATCCGTTTCCGGTCGGTCAAATCTCGAGAGATCACGACAATCTCTTCGATTTTCTGGTGATCCTCTGTGAGAGGCACGTACGAAACGGACATAAAATGATCTTGGCCGTCCGCGAACGTGAACCATGCTTCATAGTGAACGTCCTCCCCTTGAAAGCAACGATCCAACATCGGTTTCACCGTTTGAGAGAAGGCCTCTTTCCCTAATAAATCTGCGACGGACATTCCCACGAATTCTTGGCTGGATTTGTGATGGGCCTTTTCATAGGCCCGATTGACCCGGCGATATCGATAATTTTTCCCCAGGATGGAGATATGATCAGGAGAGGTATCGAACACTCGAGCGGTGAGGAGGAGGTCGTTTTGAGCCTGTTTCCATTCCGTGATATCTCGTGAGATCTCCACCAACCCGATAATTGTTCCCGTGGAAGTCTTGAGCGGAGATTTTGTGGTGAAAAAGGTCCTAGAATTTCCCCCAATGGTCACCGTTTCCTCTAATTGGGTGGATTGCCCGTGGGACACAATCTTGGCATCAGATTGTTGTAAAATTTTTCCACGGTCCGGTCCGAATGCCTGGATATCATCTAATCCGATGGCGCTTTCCGCTGTGTGTCTCATGACGATAGCGGCAGATTGATTGACCACAAGATATTTGCCTGCAGAGTCTTTAGCGAAAATAGCATCGTGGGAGGAATTGAGGATGGCCTCAAGTAAGGCATTCTTCTGTTGAAGCTCGATCTCGGCGGTCTTTTGCGGTGTGATGTCAATATTAAAATTGACCCCGTAGGCAATATGTCCCTCGAGATCGAATACCGGATACAGACTTCCCGCACGCCAGCCGTGTTCTCCGTTTTGGTTTTGGTCATGCCACACCATGTTTGTAAACGTCTTTCCCTGAAAAATGCCAGTTATGACGTTCATCGTTTCCGTATGAGTCTCGGGTGTGACGATGAGGTCATAACTCGAGGCTCCCACAGCCTCATCCTTGGAATAGCCATAGATCTGTTCCGCGGCCGCATTCCAGGAAAGAACGGTGCCTTCCCGATCGAACGAAAAACAGGCGATGGGCAAGGATTCCATGAACTTCTGCATCGTGCAGTCTTGAATCTTGATGGTTTGGGCTTGTGCAAGCTGATGGCGGCCCATGAGTGCCGCCGTCCAAATGGCAAACAGTGCCAATACCCGATTGAACAGCACCTTCCAGAGTTCGCCCCCGGCTGGCGACGCGAAGAAGGCGATGATGGTTAGTAACGAACAGACCACGGCGGTTCCGAGCGAGAGATGGGAATTCCGATGCCGGAGGCTTGGCAAGACCGCTGCGATATACAAGACGCCGGTGGCTACACCAAGCGGGATAAAGAGGTCAATAACAAAAATCCCGCTGGCGATGACTCCGATGGGACTCCACTGATCAAACGACGGGAAACGAGGATGTGATGCGGAAACGGAATTCATCGTGTCCACCTACCTGGTTGAGATTAGGACGACAGATTCACCGCCTCGGTGAAAAATGGAATGGTAAAGAGTGTAGCCCATGGAGCAAGGTTCGAGAAAGGCAGGGATCTGCCAGATAGGGATCTGAGAACTGGGGGCTGGAGGTGGAAAGGGCTTAGGCTAAATAACTGGCTTCGACAAGATTGAACTGAGGGGCGGCGATATCGGCATGGGTCCGTTGAATGTCCATGACAACTGGGAGAAGTTCATCGAACATTTCGAGTAATCGTGGGTCAAACTGAATGCCTGAAAGGGCGCGGAGTTCTTTCAGGACTTTCTCTAGCGGCCAGGGTTCTTTGTAACACCGTTTGGAAGAGAGGGCGTCAAAGACATCGGCAATCGCACAAATACGCCCGACCAATGGAATATCTTCACCCGCTAATCGATTGGGATATCCTGACCCATCCCATCGTTCGTGATGGGTGAGGGCGATGGTTTCACCCATCTGTAGGACCGGAGACTGACTATTCGATAGGAGTTGGGCACCGATGACGGTATGTTGTTTCATGATTTCCCATTCGTCCGCATCGAGCTTGCCGGGTTTCAGAAGGATTTTATCCGGGATGCCGAGTTTCCCCACGTCGTGCATGGGGGTGGCATGGAATAGGATGTCGCAGTCTTCTTCGTTCATCCCGCAGGCGCGCCCCAGGACGAGGGCAAAATGACTCATCCGGACGATATGACTGCCCGTCTCATTGTCGCGATGTTCAGCGGCTTGTGCTAATCGATGGACAATCTCTAATTGTGTTTCTTTGAGCTGTTGCGTCCGAAGTCGAACGGTTTCTTCTAGCGTTTCTTTTTGGAATAAGATGGTGCGGTTGAGCAGGCTGGCTTCCAAAAGATTGCGAATGCGCATCAGCACTTCGATCTTATCGAAGGGTTTATGCAGAAAGTCCTTCGCTCCTGATTCGAGGGCGCGCAACCGTGTTTCCCGATCCTCTTCTGAGGTGAGGACTAAAATAGGGAGATAGGCATCTTTCTGAATAATTTTCAATTGCCCCATGACTTGGAATCCATTGATCTGGGGCATGCGGATATCTAAGCAAATGAGGTCGGGCTTGAGCTCTTTGACAAGTGTGCCCACCTGTGTGGGGTCTTGAGTGGAATGAACTTTGGTATAGCCCGCGTTTTGTAAAATGCTCTCCAGGAGCAAGATGTTGGTCATTTGATCGTCCACGATGAGGATCGTGGCGTTTTGACATTGTTGTTGTGAAATCATGTGAATTGTTTGTGAGAAACGAGATTAGTCTTTTGGGTGTCTCATGAATTGTTCCGAATTCTTTTCATTCAGGCTGCTCAATTGTTTTAATAGTCCTGGATGACGCTCATCGGCTACTGGAGATGATGGTTTGTGCATCCTGATTCATTTTCGGATGACGCGCTAGAAACTTGACGACAGATACCGAATATTCTTGATGCACGCGGCTGGCACTTATGTGTTGTATGAAGACGCTGACAAATGGCGACAGTTGGTGAGAAGGGAGAAGTGTGAAGAGAGAAATGGGAAGGGAAACGTTAGGAGTATCAGGATATTTCACTCCGTACGTTTTTCCTTCCCCTGTGGAGGTAAGCAAGGTGCTAAGCGGTTTTTGCTGTGTGAATTGTCAAGCGAAATTTCTAGCGGTGAGGCGACCGGATTGCGTCCAGGCATGCGTGGATGTCGGCCATGGATTTTTCTAGGGTGGCCATCGTTTGCTGAGCATTCGGCAGTCTACCTTCTCGGTTGACGTCCTCGAGGGTGAGGGCAACATCGCGAAGAGATAAGGCGCCGACATTGGCGCAAATGCCTTTCAGCCCATGGGCGGCTTCGCCTAACGCGTCGTGATCATGCTGGTCCAGGGCTTTCTCAATGGCGTGAATACAATTGGTGGCATCGGTGATGAATTGTTCGGCCATTTTGTTCACAAATTCAAATCCCCCCAACTCTTGCCATTCTTGGAATATGGCTGAATCGATAGGAGACGATGCGGGCCGATCATCATCGGACGCCATCGGTGAGGCGATGGAAGAATTTTCCTCATACATGGGTTCAGGCCGTTCATATTCATCTGGAAGATTGTGGGTATCGCTCATGGAAGGATGATGGGGAAGAGGTTCTTCCTCCAGGATAGGGAGTAACCGTTCAAGCACGCGTGACAATTCCTCCGGGCGAATCGGTTTTGAGAGATAGTCGTCCATGCCGGCAGCTAAACATCTTTCTCGATCCCCAGGCATCGCATTGGCCGTCAACGCCACAATCGGCACCCGCAGCGCGTCGTAAGGCGTAAGGGGTAAAGCGTCAGGTGATTGTGTGTTGCGTGTTTCGTCTTTTTCGCCTAACGCCTTATGCTTTACGGTTTCGGCTTCCCGAATCTTCCTGGTGGCTTCAAAACCGTCCATTTCGGGCATTTGGCAATCCATGAGTACCAGGGCATAACTTCCCGTCGATACAGCCTGAACGGCTTCCTGTCCGTTACTCACCACCTCGGATCCATATCCCAATCGTTCGAGGAGCAAGACGATCAATTGCTGGTTAATGGCATGATCATCGGCCACCAGGATTTTTTCTCGAGAGAGTCGTTGTGATTCCTTGACGGAGTGTCGAGTGACCAACGGACGGGGTGTATGAGGCTCGTCGACTACACAATACCCCATGAGGGTAGCCAGCGCATCATGCAATTGAATCTTCCGAAGGGGTTTGGTGAGGTATCCCCCAAATCCGGCTTGGTGTGCGGTTGCTGCTTCGCCCCGTTGTCCGAGGGAAGTGAGGAGGAGGAGTTTGGTTTGAGCGAAGTCGGTTTCGGCACGAATGCGTTGGCCTAACTGAATGCCGTCGAGATCCGGCATGCTGCGGTCAAGAATGGCAAGATCAAAGGGATGCCCTGACGCGCGGGCTTCTTGAAGAATGGGAAGACAGTGGTGAGGGTTAGAGGTGGTCGTGACTTCCATGCCCCACGTGGTGGCCGCCGATTCCAGTAGGAATAAATTCGTTGGATTGTCGTCGACACAGAGCACGCGTAACCCTTGCAGGTCTGGTCGAGCCACCCATTCGGTTGGAGTGGCGGAAGAGGCCACTTCCAATTTGATTGAAAACCAAAACAGACTCCAGGCTCCCTGTTGACTTTCTACGCCTATGGAGCCCTCCATGTGTTCTACTAATTGTTTACAAATAGCCAATCCCAACCCTGTGCCTCCATATTTTCTGGTTGTGGAGCTGTCGGCTTGGGAAAAGGACTGGAAGAGTTTGGGCTTGATGTCTGGAGGAATGCCGATTCCGGTATCCCAGACGTGAAATTGCAGTTCCACTTGGGAGTCGGAGGCCCCCATAAAGAGAACCTGAACACTGACCTCACCTTGGTTGGTAAATTTTATCGCGTTCCCGACTAAATTTAAAAGAATTTGACGAATGCGCCCAGGATCACCTTTTAATCTCGTTGGGACGTCGGGAAAGACCAATCCGGTTAACTCGACGTGTTTCTGCGAGGCTCGTTCGGCCAGCACATCTAACGTGTCTTCTAGGATATTGGGCACATTGAATTCAATGGATTCCAATTCTAACTTTCCGGCCTCCATTTTTGAAAAATCGAGGATATCATTGAGCAACGTTAACAAGGCCTCGGCTGACGTGCGCACGGTACTGGCGAGATAGTGTTGCTTGGAGGATAGCGGCGTTTCCAATAAGAGTGCCGTCATGCCGATGACGCCGTTCATCGGGGTGCGGATTTCATGACTCATGGTGGCGAGAAATTCGGCTTTGGCTCTGGCTGCTTGCAAGGCCGCGTCCCGGGAAATTTCCAGCTCTTCGTTTTTGGTTTGGAGATTCTTCGCCAAATCTTCAGTTCGTTTGGCCATGCTATTTCGTTGAAGAATTTCACTCTCCAATCGGGCATTGGCTTCTGAGAGGGCTCCTGTACGTTCCTCTACTAGCGTCGAAAGATGGCGGCGATGCTGTTCCAATTCTTGGTCCCGATCCTGAATATCTTGCACCATGGCGTTGAACCCATCGATCAGGTTTCCTATTTCATCAGAGGTGGTGTTATTGGCACGCAAGGAATAGTCCTGTTCTTGAGAAATTTTTGTGGTCACACCCGTGAGATGAACCAATGGATCCAAAATCGATTTTTGGAGACGGGCCGAGATAGAGAGCGCCAACAGGCTGGAGAGAATCATCGCGACCACGGCGATGGGGAGAAAGTCCTGAAACCGTTGATAGACCGGTTGCAAATTCGAAAGAAGATACATCGTTCCCACATGGTCATTGTTGAGATGGATCTTTCGATAGATTGCTATGGACTCCCAGGATAATTGGGCCTGGGTCTGATCAAACGAGTTGACGAAATCGGGAGGTGGCCCAGGCAGATATTGAGCGAGGATCTCACCAGTTGGAGTAAACATGACGGCTTGCAAAATATTGGATTGGTGTTGGAATCCCGAGAGAATTTCCTGCGCAGCCACTTCATCCTTAAACACGAATGCGGCTGAACTGTTATTGCCGATGAACCCGGCTTGTTCAGTGAGTCGCTCGACAAGGGATTCTCGAATGTTGAAGAGATCATTAAACAGCAAGGCGGAGCACGCAAACAGAATGCTTAAGGCAGACGTGAGGCCTAAGAGTAAGAGAAATTTTCTCTTGAGGGGCATGGCGTGAAACACCCCAAAGGTTTTGTGTCGGACTATTGTGTTCATGGCCTGTAGATTTTGGCTAATCGAAGCAATTTGGAGCTGACTTTTAATTGTGTTTGGTTGACGGCATCGGTGTTCACGGCAAACTGAACTTTCTGATCATCAAGAAAAAATTGGACCATGCCACCCTGTTTCATGAATTCAAGGGTTTCCCCCACGGTGAGGACGTCCCCTTTCGCGACATGAGGTCGAAGGGCATGTATCTGCGACGAGTCCGACGCCGGGAGATACAGCACATGGCAGTGTTGAAGGTTGGATGTGGGAGGATTCCGAAGAATCTCAAACGGATGATCGCGTACAGACTTTTTCGACAAGGTGGCATCTAAGGTGGGGCCAAAGGGATCTTGGCCCATGACGCAAATTCGAAGGTGTCCGTTGGTTGCGGTGAAGGTCGAGTGAGGCCAATCCACAAAATTGGCAAAGTGATAAAAGAAGGCCGCTTTGACTTGGTATTCTCCTGCCGTCTCTGCTCGATTCAGGCTTGGTTGGCCGATGAGACCGACAACGATCAATAGGAACACCCCAAGAAATCGAATAACAACGGTTGGCATAATCTATTGATCCAACGGTGACAACTCTGACAAATCCTGGCCCTGTGGTTGAGGGAACCCGCAATGAACAGAGAGGTGCATTAGTACCTCCATGTGACTTTTCCGTAGACACTTCGCTGGACCTCTGTGGGTTGGGTGGCTAAGAACAACGAAGGCGACCCTTCTGGATGATGGTTATCCAAAAGATTTTGGCCAACCACCGACAGATCCAGATTTGGCCACGGCTTCCAACCTAACCGAAGGTCCAATTCCACATAGCTGGCAATATTGGGCGCAGAAAGTCTGTCGACGACTCGGATCCATGAATCAAATTCCACCTGATAGGGGAGGGAAATGAGTGAACGAACGGATCCTTGGTGGTGTGGTGTGTTGCCCCCGGTGGTATTGAGGCTGGAATTGACCGGGCCGTCCACATCCATGTTGATATAGGTATACGCCCCTCGAAGACGCCACCAGTCTTGCAATTGTACGTCGCTGGCAATTTCAACCCCGATTGTATCGACGGTCAAATTATTTTCTAGCGTCCCAGTGGGAGGTAATAAGGTGATGACTCGAGTGCCTCGTACATTGTCGTATTGGTTATAAAATCCGGTGATATCGATCGTGAACCGCTCAAAGGTGTTCAACCGATACCCGACTTCAAAGGCCAATAATTCTTCAGATTTGAATTCCTGATTGCCCAGAAAACGTGTCGGTACCGGTGTGTTCGCGTTTGGCGCAAAGGTCAAGCGGCTATTGTCTTCTAAGCGAGAAGGGACCCGAACTGCACGAGACACGGCACCCCACACGCTGTGACCCTCTATGGGTTTCCAAAGAAAGCGACCGCTGGGTTGATATTCAAATCCCGTGAAATCGTTATGGGAAAGTTTGGTCCCGAGGGTCACAGTGAGGAAATCTGGAATAAGCGTGATTTCATCCTGGAGGAATCCACTGAGCAGGGTAAATGAACGGGAATCCGGGAAAGCGGAGGCCCCAGCGGTATTTTGCAAATCGTCCATCCAATACCGGTATTCCACACCCCAAAGAAGTTCTTGGTTCGAGAAAAATCCGAATCGATGTTGGAAGTCTACGTCGAACGTATCAATGGTGGCCTTGATGGTGTTTTCGGAGCGCTCGTATCGATCATAGAAAAATTGGAGTGCCATGTCGGACTCCGAATCCCAGGTGTGTTCCCATCGAGTGAGGACATGGCCTCCAGACATACGAAGATCCTCATTGCCGGTCGTAAATCCAAATGGAAAGGTGGATGTGGTGGCGACGGTACTTTGTTGCCCACCGTCGCCGGTATACAGCTCTCCTTGCACCATGACGCGATCTTGAGAGGCGGGTTCCCAATCAGTTCTGAATCCACTCCGGAACAGTCGTGTGTCATCATGGGCTCCCATGGCGTTAAAGCTGTCGTCTCGATTGAAATATTTGGTGAATAAGCGGTAATGGAGGTTCGAGCCATGGCTTCCCCCTTGCCTGATCGACACAATGCCTTCTTCGGTCCCAGCCACTCCACTCACGAGGAGCCCTTGGGTATCCTGAGCCTTCTTGGTGATGATATTGATGACGCCGTTGACCGCATTCACTCCCCAGAGAGATCCTCCAGGTCCACGGATCACCTCGATCCGTTCGATGTCTTCTAGGATCGTGTCTTGTGTTTCCCACGTGACCCCGGCAAATAACGGATTATAGACGGTTCGGCCGTCAATCAGGACCAACAATTTATTGGTGAAGCGTTCATTGAATCCTCGAGCCGTGATGTCCCATTGATTCTTGCTGTTTCGTGCCACCTGGAGCCCCGGGACCATGCGAAGGGCTTCTGGAATGCTGGTGACTCCAGAACGGCGAATGTCTTCCTGTGTGATCACAAAAATAGCGGCAGCCGATTCCGACAACTTTTGTTTCTTCTTGGAGACTGACGTGACCTCCACGGACATCAACTCTTCCAAGCTCAATTCCGTTAAGTCGAGGTTGGTTGAAGGATCGACGTTGTTCCCGGAAGCTGTGCCTGCAAGGAAGAAGAGGAGTAGGCTGACTAATCCTATGTGTATCGCCACCTTGTTGATGGGGTGAGGAAATCCATCGGTACCCAATCTGTGTGTCATGAAACCCTCCGCGTGAACATGGCAGAAATTTCCCTCGAGACTTGGCCAACGGGTCGAACCGTCAATCGGAATCGAAGAAGGAGGTCTCGACGAACAAAATGGCCAATTTCCTTTTATATTGTTGTCGGTTTCCGGAAATTGAGACTTAATGTAAGGCGAGGTCTCGTTTTCACGAATTTCCCATGTCAGAGGAAAGGTGAATGTTTACGTGACCGGTCGCGTTTACATGGGAAGAGAAAAACGAGAAGATGGGAGGGAATGTCTAGTACGGAACCTTGGGGATTGTTGGCGACAACCCCCTGTCATCGTGTTCGTGGCTTTACACGTTTTTGAGGATGTCTTCAAATTTCTGACGCGTGGCTTGGAACACATCTTGGATGGTTGTCCGAAATGAAGAGGGGAGTGTGGCCTTTTCAGATTGGCAAGCCCGTTCTAGGTCGACGGCCGCCTGGGCCAGGGCGTTGGCCCCCATATTGCGAGAGATGCCCTTGAGCCCATGGGCGGCTTCCTTGATCTGGGCGAGATCGTGGGCATCCAACCCCTGTTCGATCTGATGGACACAGGCCAGGGCATCGTCCACAAATCGCCGAATCATGGTGGCCACAAAGTCTCGGCCTCCCAAGATTTCCAATTCATTCAAATTCTTCTGGCTGATGAACTCTGATTCGGATGCATTCGGCAGAAGAGTTGGGCGGTCCTCATCTAAAGGGGCAGGAGGGTGGACGGACCTGTCGTCGGATTTGGGAAGCCATTTGCTAAGAATGTGAGATAATTCTTCGGGCCGGATCGGCTTGCTGAGATAATCGTCCATGCCGGCCTGCAGGCATTTGTCCCGGTCCCCCTGCATGGCATTGGCTGTCACCGCAATAATGGGAACGTGGGAATCGTGAGGAGTAAGGCGTAAGGCGTCAGGAGTATTCTGAATTCCGGATTCTTGCCCCTTACTCCTTACGCCTAACGCCTTACGCTTCACGGCTTCGGCTTCTCGAATCTGTCTCGTCGCCTCATAGCCATCCATGATGGGCATTTGGCAATCCATCAGAATGAGGTCGTAGGGAATGCGAGAGAGTGCTTCGAGGGCTTCCTGCCCATTGGCCGCCACATCCGCCCGAAATCCAAGTCGTTCGACCATCAACACGCCTAATTGTTGATTTACCTGATGGTCGTCGACGACTAGGATGCGAATAGCCTGGTGGCGTTGAAGTTCTCTGAGGACATGGGAGGTGATTAATGGTTGGGATGGAGTTGGGGTATCGGAGAGCGGCAATCCCATCACGGTTTCCAAACAGGCTTGGAGTTGGCCTCTCCGGATGGGTTTGGTGAGATAGCCAGAAAATCCACATTGCTGCGCGGCATTGGCATCGCCTCGTCGTCCTAAGGAGGTGAGAAGTATCAGGCGCGTGTCCTTAAGGGTGTCATCAGATTTGATGAGCGTGGCCAAGGTGAATCCATCCATCTCGGGCATTTCCATATCTAAGATCGCCAAGTGGAAGGGGGTACCTGTTTTGGCGTGTTGTTGAAGGAGGGCCAGACAATGTCGTGGATCTTCGACTAAGGTGCCTTCCATCTTCCAGTAATGAAAGTATTGTTCCAATAATTGACGATTGGTGGGATGATCATCGACGGCACACACCCGGAGCTTTTCTAAGGCGACAGGTGTTTGGGGGAGCGAGGAAGCCCAAACCGGTTGCTTCAGAAAATGCGCGGTAAACCAAAAGGTACTCCCACCTTCCGATCGATTCTCAACCCCAATGTCCCCGTTCATTTGTTGGACTAATTGTTTGCAAATGGCCAGGCCTAATCCGGTTCCGCCATAGCGTCTGGTGGTTGAACTATCAGCCTGAGAAAAGGGTTGAAAGAGTTTCGGTAAAATGTCCGGAGGAATGCCTTCGCCCGTGTCATGGATATCTACTTTGATCATGACGTCTTCCGGTGTTTCCTGGATGGATGAAATTTTGACGACGATTTCACCCGTGGAGGTAAATTTGATGGCATTCCCGGTGAGATTCATGAAGATTTGACGCAAGCGTCCAGGGTCACCTTGGAGGGCCGTCGGAACATTAGCATTCACCAAGCCCACCAATTCGAGTCCCTTTTTCCCTGCGGCTTCGCCCAATAACTCCAAAGACTCTTCCAAGGTGGTGCGAAGATCAAATGGGATTTGTTCGAATTCCAACTTGCCGGCTTCAATCTTGGAGAAGTCTAGAATGTCGTTAATGATCTTTAACAGGGTCTCTCCCGAGGACTTCACGGTTTCCGCAAATTGCCGTTGTTGACCGGAAAGCTCGGTGTCCAGAAGGAGCCCCGTCATCCCAATCACGCCATTCATGGGCGTTCGGATTTCGTGGCTCATGGTGGCGAGGAATTGACTTTTGGCAATGGCTGCCGTTTCGGCGCGTTCTTTGGCTTCTCGCAGTTCTTGTTCCTGGTGTTTGCGATCACTAATATCTCGAACAATGCCGGTAAATGTACGCCGCATACCCACTTGGGTTTCACTCACCGCGAGTTCCATCGGAAAGGTCGACCCGTCCTTTCGTTGACCGAGCAATTCCCGACTTCGTCCAAAAATGGTGGACGTATATCCATCGAGGTATCGTTGAAGGTAGCCATCATGTTCTTCTTGGTACGGGGAAGGCATGAGGACTGAGACATTGCGGCCAATGGCTTCTTCAGCCGAAAAGCCGAACACATGTTCGGCAGCACTATTATAGGATTGGATAATTCCCGTCTCGTTAATCGTGATAATGGCATCGGCTGCCGTTTCGACAATGCCTCGAATCCGCGCATCACTTTCTTCTCGGGCGAGTTCTCCGCGTTTGCGCTCGAGGACGCGACCGAGTTGCGTGCCGATAATTTCCATGACTTCCAGCATGCGTGGGTTGGGAGTCTCGACCGAGCGGGAGAAAAATTCCAGGACGCCCATCACGGTACGGCCCACCAGAAGAGGAAAGGCGAATCCACCCCGTATCCCCAGTTCTCCGGCCATTTTGGCGCGGGGGAAGTTCAGGTCTTGGGTAATGTCGGGAATCCATGCGGCTCGTCCGTGAGCGAGGACACGCCCAGGAAGGCCTACGCCAGTAGAAAACGTGGTTTTTTCGGTCAGCGTTCGGAAGGTATGGAACTCTTCAGGGTTGTCCAGATGCCAAAGGGCCGACGGTGTGAGTAGAGCCCTCTGCTCGTCTTCGCGAAAATACACATGAGCCACGGGCCATTTGGTAAATGCACAGATGAGATCGAGGCTGGTTTGGAAGGCCTCATGTACGGATTGAGCTTCGTTGGCGGAGATCGCCACCTGTTGCATCAGTGTGATCAGGTCGGTTTCCTGCCGCAAGGCCGACTCGGTTTGTTGTTGTTCTGTGAGGTCCCGCACGAAGGCGTAAAACGAATAGGAGGCGTCCTGAAAAATAGGAATAATGGTCAACTCAATGGGAAATTCTTGACCCTCACGATGCAGCGCCGTTAATTTGAGACGCTGATTGACGATGGTCCCTTTCTTCGTGGCAGAAAAGCGTTTGAGGCCGTCAATATGCGCCTGTCGATATTGGGGAGGAATGATCGCCGTGGTGAGCGACTGTCCGAGAATGTCCTCCTTTGACCACCCGAAGATGGCTGTTGCCTGAGGGTTCCACGTCGTGACGTTACCGTTGGCGTCGATCCCAATGATGCCGTCGAGTGCATGATCGATGATCAACCGAATTTCGTCACGGTTTTCTTTTAAGGCTTTGATGGCATCTTCACGTTGCTGGACTTCGGTATTGACCCGATCCAAGACCCGGTTATATTCGGTGGCGATTTGCCCAACTTCGGTATGGGGCTCCACTTCAACGGCCTGTGTGAAATCTCCCAAGGCTCGATGGGTTTCCATCTGACCGACGAGATCGAGGAGGGCTGTGCTGGCGCCATGTTCGGTCATATTCAACCCGAGGCGTTCCTCTTCTGCCGTGACTCTCAGGGGAATGATCCGGTTGAGCGCTTTCAAGATGACGATGCTGACCCCAAATGACCATGCAAAACAGGTCATTACACCGAGCAATTGCACGCCGAATTGTGTCAAGCGGTCATACCCAGTTCCCCACGTGTCCGGATTGCCCACCAACGCGAGCGCCAACGTGCCCCAGATTCCCGCGCAGGTATGGGCAGGAAATGCACCAATAACATCGTCCACCTCATAGCGTTCTAACAATCTGGCCGCAAGGACACAGAGGACGCCCCCAATTCCTCCGACCAACAGGGACTCCATTGGCGCTAGGTAGGGCGCGGAGGCAGTAATGGCCACCAGGCCAGCGATGATGCCATTAATCACCGACGTGACTTCTGGTCGGCCCTGGCTCCACCACGAATATCCCAATGCAGCCATCCCTCCTCCAGCACTCGCTAACATGGTATTGACCAACACCAGCGGAATGTTTTGGGAATGTTGCACAACGCTGCCGCCATTAAATCCCATCCATCCCACCCATAAGAGAAATAGCCCCAATGCCGAGAGCGGGAGATTATGCCCTTGAATCGGAATGGCTGTCGTTCCGAATCGTCCGATGCGTGGTCCAATGACGATAATAGCCGCCAAGGCGACCCATCCAGCCGTGGAATGCACGACCGTAGCTCCGGCAAAATCCAGGAACCCGAGATGATTGAGCCAACCGGTATGCAGACCCTGTGCGTTTCCTCCCCACATCCAATGGCCGATGACTGGATAGATGACGGCGCTAATGAGGATGGACACGAGAAGATAGCCGCTGAAGCGCATGCGTTCTGCGACGGCGCCAGAGATGATCGTCGTGGCCGTTCCGCAAAACGTCAGTTGAAACAAAAAGAAGGTCCACATGGGGATATTGGAACCCCCATCGAACAGAAACTGCGTGGTCCCGAAGAGGCCAAAGGCGGTGACCCCAAACATGAGCCCATATCCAAAGGTCCAAAACATGATGGAGGAGAGACAGATATCCACCACATTTTTAATCGCCACGTTGATGCTATTTTTTGCACGGACCAATCCAGTTTCCAGACAGGTAAACCCGGCTTGCATGAGCAAGACGAGCGCGGTGCACGTCAGCATCCAGATCAACGGTTGGAATGGGAGCTCAGGGGGCATGAATGATTTTCAGAAATGGGACGTTAAAAATGGAATAGGATCATCGTTCATCCGGAACTTGGGCTCTAAAGAGACTGGGCCTATTTCCATCTTTTCGGTCCTTGAAAATTGATTCTTAAAAATGAACAGTTTTTTTGGTTCGTGAGGCGTGAGGCGTGAGGCGTGAGGCGTGAGGCGTGAGGCGGGAGGCGTGAGGCGTGATGAGTGAGGCG
>JAOUQB010000100.1 GCA_029879555.1 Nitrospirota bacterium
AGACGCTCCGGTGAAAGCATTTAATGTTGTCGCGATGGATCATCCGGGGATGAGCTTTAATGCGAATGCTCCGGAAGCCATTGAAGTCGATTTTGAACGAAAGATCGAATTACGCAACCCAGAAGCCAAGATTTATGTTCTTGAAGATGAAGTGAAAAAAGTTTCTGGTGATGCGCAACCCATGCCGTTAACCATACGGGCGAACGTGGGCGATTGTCTCAAAGTGAAGTTAACGAATAAGTTGAAAGAAGGCCGGGCTTCGTTCTCGGCATTTGGGTTAGCTTTTGATCCCAAAGATTCACAAGGTGTGAATTTAGGGAATAATGCGGGCGACCAAACGGTTGGCCAGGGCGAATCCAAGACCTACACCTTCTATGCGGATCCTTTCAATGGGGAAACGCAAACGTTGGTATGGGATTGGGGGAATGTGTCCACGAACCCACGTAACGGGCTGTTCGGGGGCGTCATCATCGGTCCTAAAGGGTCGACCTATCGCGATCCAAAAACCGGTGAAGATGTGTCTCTGAAAAACAGTTGGAATGCCGATGTGATTGTCGACCGGACCATTCAAGGAAATGAGGACCGGTCTAACTATCGAGATGTGGCCTTGTATTTCCAAGACGAGGACAACATCATTGGAACCAGCTTCATGCCCTACGTGCAAAACGTGGCAGGGCTCACCGGTGTGAATTATCGCGCTGAACCCTACCTCCAACGAGAAGAGTCGGGATGCACATTGGGTCGGATGTTCCAACCATGTGAAGTGGATAATCCGAAAGATCCTGTCACCCCAACCATTGAAGCGCATGCCGGCGACAAAGTCCGAATCCATGTCTTTGGCGCCAGCAGTGAGCAAAATGGAATGTTCACGGTAGAAAAACATGAATGGCCGATTGAACCATTCCTTCCCGGTGCCGATATGATCAGCACGGTGGAGTTCTCGGGTTCGGAAGGCTTGGATGTCTTCTTACCGTCGGCTGGTGGAAAATGGTCGATGGCCGGGGATTATGTCTGGAGTAATGGTCGGTTACCCTATTCCCAGTCTGGGCAATGGGGCTATCTCCGGGTATTACCCAGTACGGATCAACGGATTCTGCCATTGGAGGGATCTGTGTCCTCAAATAAACAAGCCAAGCTTGATGAGCTGGGTATCCCCCGGATCATTCCTACCGTCGCGAAATAACCCGCAACGGGTTAATCGGTGATGATAAAGGCGGGGAAGTCAAAAGACTTCCCCGCCTTTTTTATGGGGTCAGGTTTTCTATAGAATGGGAGTGATCATTCAATTCAATTTTTGTGGGGGAGGGAAGCAATGAAGGGCCGAATGTTATGGAAAGGGATATTAGGGGTTGGGCTGGCTGCTCTTTTCGCGCAAACGGCTTGGTCCTATGAAGAGATCAAGGTGACCAACGGAGGAACGATTGAGGGTACGGTCTTGATTGAAGGCGGGCAACCTCGTCCGATGGCTTTCAATTTAGTCACCATTCCGGATCCGGTGTTTTGCGGAACGATTTCAACGGGTACGGGGTGGCGCATTGTCGATGATTTTATTATCGGGCCTCATAATACCCTCAAAGATGTAGTGGTCATGGTGAAGGATGTGCCCAAGGGGAAAACATTTTCCTTGCCTAGGGTGAGAATAGAGTCAATCGATTGTGAGTTTCTTCCATTCGTCAATGTCCTCAAAGACCGTGATGAAATTGAAGTGGTGAACATGGATCCTGTTGAACATGATATTCAAGGATATGAAACGGCCAGAAAACGTGGCGCACGAGTGCTCTTCAATCGTCCGCTGCCAATGAACCCTTACTTGAGTCTGGCAGGAATTTTTGGGAAAAAATATATGGCTGGTGAGCCAATGGTAGAAAAAATTCATCTGCGAAAAGGCCGGAATGTGTTTGTGATGCAGTGCGGGTTTCATCCCTATATGTTTTCCTGGGGGTTAGTGGCCGATAATCCTTATTTTTCGATCACCAAAGAGGATGGAAAATTTCAAATTTCCGATATCCCGCCTGGGGAATATGTGCTGGCGGCCTGGCACCCAGGTGTCAATGAATTTGTCGAACAAACGGTGACCGTCACAGCCAATAGTGTGACTCCGATACAGTTTACGTTTCAATCTCCGCAGGGTCGTCGGAGCGCGCATGAAATTGAGGACAATCCGCGATTTGGATTGGAATTATTAGAAGAAGGGCTGGAAATTATTCCGTCGAAGCGGCTCCAAAAGCCATAGAAAGGAATTGATCTTTGTGCCCATGCTCCCATGGAGTAGGGAGAGCGTATATTGTAAAAATGGGGTGTCTCCATGTGGGCTTTTTGTGAGCTCGAGTCATATTCCCACGGGTAATATTGAAGTGGCGAAAGGAGGAACGGTTATGAACACGAAATGTGGCTTTATGCGATTTATGGTGAGTGTCGTTTTTGTTTTGGGAAGTATGGGAGTGGCCTCCGCTGCTGAAGAGGAAAAGATCGAGGTGGACTTTTCACCAAAGGTGGTGGCTGATTACATTCATGCAGTGATTGCGGCAGATCGAGCGTTGTATACGACGCATGTTGTGGATCGATTGCAGGAAGAGCGCGTAGTGGTGGCAGCCGAAGCCTGGAAGCAACGAAAGGCGCTTCCTCTTCCAGCCCAGATGTTGCTAATGGCCGGCCGGGTTGTCGAAATGGGTGGGACTGGTCTCCGCTATCGATTGGCCAGTCTATGGCCTATATATGAGGAGAACGGACCCAGTACCGTTTTTGAGGAAGCAGGGTTGCAAGTGGTGGCTGACGATCCTGGTGAGGTGTATAGCGGAATTATTACTCGAGGGGATCAACGGTTCTTTAAAGCGATCTATGCGGATCGAGCCACCTCCAAGGCCTGTGTCAATTGTCATAATGGACATATATTGAGTGGAAAGCGTGATTTCAAATTAGGGGACGTCATGGGCGGGATCATCATCTCCTTTCCGTTACCGGTAGAGAAAAAAGAAGCGTCCTGAAGAGACGTCTTCATGTCAAAGTCGTCAGGTAAGCAGGTTTTCTTTGTAAGACTTGGGGATGTGCTGATTTATCCCATTGTTGAATGGCAAGTCCCGTAAAGGTAATCCATTCCTGTCTATGGCGAACATTGAGAGCCTCTACGGGTTTAGCCTGTAGAGGCTCTTAGTTTTTTTGTTAAATATTCCCCGTTTGCCCTTATTCCCCATCTTTGGTACATATCTAGGTTCTTCACCCAGACGTTTCTGTCTGCTTTCAAACCCCCTCCAGAGATGCAGTCAAAGTGGGGCTGTTCTCCCAGGGGCGGATTTTTTCGTTCAATAAGCTCCCCAGCCGTTCCTTCATTTTTGTTGAAAGTAATTGAAAGCTGGTTGTTCTCTCGATGGATATTCCTTAGTCAGTGGATACCTCTTCTTGACTGTCGCTCCTAATCCATTCTATGTGTATCTATTTAGATATAAGATGTATCTAAAGCAATACTTCAAAGAAACGTTTCGGTTTGTTTATTCCGGCCTCCCTGTGCCGATTCTCCTGGGAAAATAGCACCTTAATAATCCGGAGTCTTCTTTCGATTGAATTGTTGCTCTCTGGTACAGAGCTTGCTGTTTTATGGAATTTATGCATCTCTTTTGTCAGTCGGCGCTGCTGTCATTGAAGAAGGGGTGTTCAACACATTTTGGCGGAGGAGGGGGAACCGATGGAAACTCAATATTTCCCATCTGTTTCATCATCTATTCTGTTGGTCGATGATGAGCCTGATATTTTACTCGCATTGCAAGATTTGCTCGAAGGAGAGGGCTATCACATTGATGTCGCAACGACTGGGGAAGACGCCCTGGAGCGGGTAAAAGTCTGCACGTATGACACTGTGCTTTTGGATATTCGACTTCCTGGCATTGATGGTTTGCTTGTGCTGGAACGTATGGGGAAGTTGGCTCCTGGTCTTCCCATTATTATTCTGACAAGCTGTACGACGCTTGATTCCGTCACCGGGCCACTGGATAAACTCGGTGCCTTTGAGTTTCTCCACAAACCCATTAACCGACCAGAAATCAAGACGGCGATTCGTCATGCGCTGAAGGCGCAACATCTTGGGAAAAAGATTGAACAGGCAAATCATGCCTTAGTGGAAAGCGAGCGACGGTTTCAAGCTGTCTTTCATGCGGCGAACGATGCCATTGTCTTAGCTAATCATCATGGCCGTATTCTGTCCTGGAATCCTGCGGCTGAATTGATGTTCGGATATTCCGCCGAGGAAATTTTTGGCCAGCCCCTGACGGCCATTATGCCCGTCAGATACCGGGAAGCGCATGTCAACGGAATGGCGAGGCTTCAGGCGACTGGAGAGCCTCACGTTTTGGGGAAGACTGTTTCACTTCATGGGTTGAGGAAAAATGGTCAGGAATTTCCTATCGAATTGTCCCTGAATTCTTGGAACAATGGCCGGCATCCTTCCTATTCAGGATTTATTCGAGATATTTCAAATCGCCTTTCCTCCGATTTGAATCAGGACGTCACCGTGAATTAAAGCGAGATGAGCATTTTCGTTGAAATTTCCCTATCCCACCTTTTTCGGTTCTTTGACGTCCAGCCAATCGCGGAGCCAGTCCCCTAGGAGGTTGGCGGCCAATACGACCGCCATCAGCGTGAGGCCGGGGATGAGGACCAAGTGCGGAGCCACTAACATATACCGTGTGCCATCACGAATCATGCTGCCCCATGAGGCCTGAGGGGGCTGGACCCCCAATCCCAAAAATGATAACCCCGCCTCGGCAATGATGGCACCGGCAATTCCAAAGCTGGCTTCAATGATCAATGGGGCGGTGATGAGAGGAAGTAGATGTCTGCTCATGATACGCCAGGATGATGCGCCCATGGCTTTGGCGGCCACGACGTGATCCGCCTGTTTCAGAGCTAAGACCTGCCCACGCGCTAAGCGGGCATATCCCACCCATCCCACAATCACCAAGGCCAATACGACGTTTTCAATGCCAGGTCCTAGCGCTCCTGCCAGGGCTATAGCCAACAACAGGCCAGGAAAGGCCAGCATGATGTCCACAAGACGGACGAAGATCTGATCGACCCATCCACTGAAGTACCCGCTAGAAATTCCTAAGGTGCCTCCGATGAGGATGCCAAGCGCCACGACGCTGAGCGACACCATAAACGACGTCCTTGCCCCCGTCATGAGACGGTCGGCCATGGGCCGGCCGAGTTCATCAAAGCCTAGCCAATTGTTCTGGTCGGGCCCGGCGAGAATGTGGGTGAGGTCAATGGTGTTGGGAGTGAGAGAAAGCATGTGGCTGAGGAGAGCCATCATTCCCCATGTCACGATAATGCTGAGTGGGAGCCACAGCCGTATCATGATGGGTTCTGCCAATCAATGCGGGGGTCGAGCCAGGCATACAACAGGTCGGTGAAGAGATTGACGAAGATGTAGGTCATGCTGATACACAGCACGGCGGCCTGCACAACCGGATAGTCGCGTTGTTGAATGGCTTCAATCATTAAGAGTCCCAATCCAGGCCAGGCAAAGACGGTTTCCGTGATGACGGCGCCACCCAGTAAGCCGCCAAGCTGAAGTCCCAACAGTGTCAAGACGGGCAGGACGGCGTTGGGGAGCGCATGAATGAAAATGGCTTTCGTGGGTGAAAGTCCCTTCGCGCGGGCGGTTCGAAGAAAGTCTTCCCCTAGAATCTCTAACAGGCTGCTACGAATCATTCTGGCCAGGATGGCGGCCATAGCCGTACCCAGAGTGAAGGCTGGAAGAACGACGGCATTCCAGCCTTCTTGTCCACTGACTGGGAACCACCCGAGCCACAGTGCGCCCACTAAAATCAACAAGGGCCCCATCCAGAAATTTGGGATCGAGATGCCGAGCAATGCGAAGCCCATGCTTCCGTAGTCATAGACTGAATGTTGCCGAGTCGCCGCGACGACTCCAAGTGGGACGGCTATGATGATGGCAACGAGTAGAGCCATAGCGCTCAGATGTAGCGTGGTAGGAATGCGTTCAACAAGGAGATCGACGATGGGGCGGCCGGAAAATAAGGAATGGCCGAAGTCCGCTTGGGCAAGCGCCGTGAGGTAATTCCACCATTGTTCGTAGAGTGGGAGATGGAGGCCTAGTCCTTGACGTAAGGCCTCTCGATCAGCTGTTAGTGCGGATTCGCCCAACATGACATCAATGGGATCACCCGGAATCATGTGAATCAAAAAAAAGACCAAACTGATCACCCCAAGTAATCCAATGAGAGCACTCATGATTCTCTTGAAGATGAAATGTGTCATTGTTGAAAAGAAGATGAAACGCTCTCAGCGTGAACATCAACAATCGACCAATTCATAATTTTCCAAGTAGCCATCATGGCGTGGCTTGTCGGGCTAGCTGAGAGTGGGTGCGTGAAGCTGATGCCCACTGCACGTGCAGGAGGCCATCGTAGTTGCCATCGGTGTGAAGGGTATAGCCCTCAATTTCATTCGTTTTCAGGACAAAATGATCTTCGTACCACAAGGGGACATAGGGGAGTGTGTCTAGGAGTCGAGTCTGCAATTCACGATAAAGTGCCTGTTGTTGGATTCGCTCGGGCGTGTTCTCCGCTTCCGCGATAAGCCTATCTGTGGTCGGGTCGGCATAGCGCCCGCGGTTCACGCCCCGAGGGGGTACGGAGTGACTGTGAAAGGCTTGGCGAAAAATATCCGGTGTTTTTAGGCCCACCCAGGCCAGACTGTACATCTGAAAGTGCCCAGTTTTGATGTCTCCATAAAAGGTACCCCAGTCATGGCTGTGGATGGATACGTTAATGCCGACCTGTTGAAGTTGATCTTGAATGATGGTGGCTAATCGTAATCGAAACGGGTCCGTGGAGGTTTTATAGATCAGAGTAGGGCGATGCCGAGGATTGAATCCGGCTTGTGCTAATAGGGCTCGTGCTTGTGCTGGATCGTAGGGGTAGCCGAGTAACTGTGATGTTCCAATCCAATGGTTCGGGGGGAAAAGGGCTTGCGCCGGTCGGGCGCGACCTCCTAGGACGAAATGAATGATCTGCTCTCGATTGATGGCATGGGCGATGGCTTGTCTGACCAGATGTTTCCCCACGATGGGGTCCTGATGATTAAAGCCAAGATAGGCAAAATTTGATCCTTGTCGTTGTTGCAAGGAGAGAGACGGTCGTGCGGCGAGATAGCTCACTAATTCCGGTGGAAGATCATTTTGGAGTAGATGAATTTCCCCGGCTAGTAATTTTAAGCTCCGCACCGTTGGGTCTGGAATTTTAATTAATTCAACTAGTTGGTTGTCTTGTCGGCGTTTGAGGATCAGGCGGGTGTCATCCGGTCTGTGATGAAAAAGAAAGGGGCCACTCCCGACAGGCTGGTCATGGAAAGGATGATTGCTGGCAATAAGGTTTGCCGGCAGAATGCCGATACTTATAGAGCCAGCGAAAAACGGGTCGAGGTGCGTCAGAAAGAAGTCGATAGTCGATTCAGATGGCGTGACGATTCGAGAGATATTGGCCAGAAGGCCACGATGGGGTGAAGTCGTTTTTGGGTCGAGTATGGAGACAAAGGTCGCCTGCACATCCTCCGCGGTGATTATTGTCCCATCGGGAAATGTTGGACGAGGTTCAATGAAGGTGAACCGATAATGGGTTGGGCTGAGCACCTCCCAAGTGGCGAGAGCTGGAATCGGAGAGGCATCCTCAGCGAAATCAACCAACCGTGAATAAAGCAAGCGGTTGATTCGGGCTGATGTGGCATCAGTGGCATAGCGAGGATCTAAATTTGTTGGGGTATTGGAGAGGCCAAAGCGGATGGTTGTTTCGGGTGTCGATTCGGTGCATCCCGACGTCAACGAAATGAGAAAGAAAAAGAGCAAGA
>JAOUQB010000101.1 GCA_029879555.1 Nitrospirota bacterium
TCTGCATCAGTAACTGCCGGAGTGATAATACAGTCTTCACCATCTTTCCAGTTGGCGGGTGTCGCTACTTTGAATTTTGCGGTGAGTTGCAGGGAATCAACCACTCGCAGAATTTCCTGGAAGTTTCGACCGGTTGACGCGGGATAGGTCAACATCAACTTCACTTTCTTATCCGGCCCAATAATAAATACGGAACGGACTGTCATGTTATCCAGGGCATTGGGATGAATCATGTCATAGAGGTTGGCGACCTTCTTTTCCGGGTCGGCAATAATGGGATAGCTGACTGTGCAGCTTTGGGTCTCATTAATGTCCTTCACCCAACCCTTATGAGAGTCGATGGGGTCGACACTGACGGCCAACACTTTCACGTTGCGTTTCTTAAATTCGTCCGTAATCTTGGCCATGGCCCCGAGTTCGGTCGTGCAAACCGGGGTGAAGTCTTTGGGATGTGAAAACAGTATGCCCCATCCGTCACCAAGCCATTCATGAAAATTCACCGTTCCTTCGGTTGTTTCTGCCGTGAAATTTGGTGCTTCATCTCCAAGACGTAATCCCATCATGTCCCTCTTTTCTGTTATGAATAGAATGAATAAGAACTCTCTCGGTCAAATTGGCGTGATGAGAACTATTCCGAAGTCAGGGTCCTCTTTGTTATTCTCAAACGCGGGTGACCACCAAGAAGTCTAAGACAGGTCCCGTGAGATGGTCAATATCTTTGTCCTAGAGGACAAACCCATTCGCTGGATTTTCAACATTGTGACGAATATTTTTCATCAATAGAAAGGGATGATGAGGATGACGGAATCTTCATTGGAAGTGGCTGTGATTATGGGAAGTAAGTCAGATTGGGAGACGATGCAGGGAACGAGTGACATGTTGACTAAGCTAGAGATTGTCCATGAATGCCAAGTCTTGTCAGCTCACCGGGCTCCTGATGCGCTGATTGAATATATGAAGCAAGTTGAGGCACGAGGGGTGCAGGTGTTTATTGCCGCCGCTGGAGGAGCGGCACATTTAGGCGGGGTTATTGCGGCCAAAACCCTGTTACCGGTTTTAGGGGTGCCGATGCAATCCAACGCATTGCAGGGGCTTGATTCACTCTTGTCATTTGTCCAGATGCCCAAAGGTACTCCAGTTGGGTGCCTGGCCATCGGGAGTGCCGGTGCGGTGAACGCTGCATTGCTTGCCGCCGCGATATTGGCCCTTGGTAATCCAGCTCTGGCTGAACGTTTGCGAGGCTATCGAGAGGAGCAAACTCGAGCTGTGTTAGCCGATCAACTGTAATCCGAACCCACGCTTTGCCATGTGTTAAAATCTGATGCCTTGGCTTTTGGAGTGAACGGTGAGGCTCAATCGTCAGTTTTCGTCAGTATGTGTTCAAAACGAGGGACGATGTTCCCATCGACTTCCACTTTCCCACAAAACATCTCTAACGGTCTGACCCACCATCCATATTCTCCGTAGAGGGCTTGGTACACCACCAAGTCCTCTTCGGTTTCAGAATGTTTCGCGACTCCTAGGACTCGATAGGTGTGGCCTTTGTAGTGTCGATATGTTCCTGGTTGAATCATGATTCTCTCCGATGTCAAAAATTTTCATGTTGGTTGATCCACTTCAGCTGATTCATGTCTATCGGTCAAGGGCGTGGATGCTGTTGACGATAGGCATAGAGTGCAAGACTACTGGCCACCGTGGCGTTCAAGGGAATCGCTGAATGAATTTGTGGGATGTTGAATCGCTGGGCATATGATAAGGCGGGAATCCCCATGCCTTCTTCGCCGATAAGCAAACGGACGTGTTCTGGCCATGAAAGTGTGGCGATATTCTCACCCTCCATGTCCAACGGGATGATCCATTTCAACCGTTCTGGTATTGCGATTTCACTCATTGAGCAGCCTTGGCTGAGCGGTTGGAGAAAGGCTGCACCGCTGCTGGCTCGAATCACCTTAGGATGAAACGGGTGGACGGCCTCGCGCAGTAAAATAACTCTGCGTACGCCGAAGGCCAGACATGAACGTAGGAGAGCTCCCAGATTTCCTGGGTCTCCGATGGGGCAGAGAATTTCGAGACCGATGGGCGGTTGCGTGAGATCGAATGGGAGAATGGTTCGATTGGCACAGACCATCAAGGGGGCGTGGGTACCGAAGACATCTAATTCATCAAAGAGTTTCTTGGTTAACGTGAAATGCTTGAACTGCAGAGATGGACGTCCCTGTTTTTCGTAGCGGGGAGGATATAAGATTTCTTGTATAGAGTCCGGTGAGTGCCGGCTGATTTCTTCTCTCAGAGTTATTCCTGAGATAAGGCATTGTTCATGGGTTTTGCTGCCTTGTGACTCCAGTAACGAAATCCAGCGTTTGAATTGAGGGTTTTGTGAGCTAGAAATATGTTGAAAATGGGTCATGGGATTATTGAATAGCGTCCGGTTGTTGCGAGAAGAATGGCCTTAGTTACGATGCCCAAAAGGCTGCGTGGGCACTGTGTTCTCGTAGCCGATCATAACAAAAATGACTCAAGAGACCTACAGAAATAGCCGATAATGGAAGACAACACCAGTTCTACTCCCTCGCTTTCTCCAGGGCAAGATATGCGTGCACAGTCGACCAACCATCAGTTGTACCAGTCGAGATAAAGGAGTTATTGATGATTGGATCATGGTCAAGGGCGAAATCTGATCAAAAAGGGCCGGACACCAAAGATGTGACCCCGTCACAAGAGGCCAATGGAGTGACTGAAGCCGAAGATTATGAAAAAGCGCTGGAATCCTTAGGCAGGATTCTGCGGTGCCTTGGCCGGCATTCCTTTGACCTAGAAGAGCGGTCCGAAGAGGAGATTGAAAAAGAATTTGAGCGATGGGCAATGCATGTGCTCGTGGGCATGTCCATACGTGGGAATGAAGAGGAAGGTGATGAGGGGGGCATTCGTCGAGATTGGGGTGAACTCACGAAATTTGTGAATAGGCATCGCCAGCAGGAAAAAAGCTATGTCAACCGAAACCTGCAGGATGTGCGGAACGTCCTTTGGGAGTTTACCAATACCGTGGGCCGGGCCATTGTGGAAGATCAAGAGTCGGACCAACAGGTGGATAAGTATCTTGTTCAATTGCGGACAGCCACCGAAGGGGGATCTTTTACCGAAGTGAAACAAGCCTTGCTTTCTGTTGTGCAAGGCATCAATTCCGTTATCGATGAACGAAAAAAGCGGCAACAAGAGCGTGTCAAGTTACTCGGTGAAAAATTGCGTGCCGTCGAAAAGGAATTAGGGAGTGCCAGGAAGGAAATGGTATTGGACCCGCTCACGCGTCTCTATAACCGTGGGGCACTCAATTTACAGTTAGAACGGACTGTGAACATGAGCTTTTTTTCAGAAACTCCGGCTTGTGTCTTTATGGTTGATATCGACCATTTTAAAATGATTAATGATACCCATGGTCATCCAGCAGGAGATGCGGTCATTCAACAGCTGGCTGATCGTCTGGTGTCAACCTTTCCACGAAAGTCCGATTTCGTCGCGCGGTATGGAGGCGAAGAATTTTGTGTGTTGCTCCACGGGGCCAATCTTGAGCTGTGTCAGCGTTTAGGTGATCGGCTTTTGGAGGCGGTGAGGCGTGAACCCTTTGGGTACCAAGATTTGATCATTCCCGCCACGGTGTCTGTTGGGTTGGCGGCACTTCGATCAGGCGATACTGTCCTCACCTGGTTAGAACGAGCCGATCACGCGCTGTATCAGGCGAAAGAGGGTGGGCGGAATCAACTCTGTATGGCATCTGAACTAAGGGATCGGTTACAGGGGGATGAACCCACGCAATCCGATGATGAAAAAGAGATGTGCCAGTCTTAGGTTGTGGGTTGTGAGGTTGTCGTGGCGAGGTGTTTGGCTGCTAGCCGATGCACGTGCGTGATTTCTTCAAAGTTTCCCAGTCGCGTACGGAAGAAGCTTGCGATTTGAGGAATGCCAGCCATGATTTCCTCCAAAATGGGCCCCCAATGTTCTGGTTCGATGGTGAGCCGCCCTTGGCTTTTCTCGCAGACGCGAGCAATGGCTGATTCCGTATTGGGTATCATCCACATATCTGCAACCACGCTGGAGAGCGAGACGACATCTACCAGTAATTGAAAATCGACTGGCGTTTCCAATAATTCCGGCGTGTGGCTATACAGGATGGCCACTTGAAATTCTTCAGGCAGTTCCCATTGTTGGGCGAGCCACGCCCCCACTTGAGCGTGATCAACGCCGAGATGTTCAAGTTCGAAGCCATTTAATGCCGCGTGACTCTCAAGGGGATGTTCTTGTATCAACAGGAACTCTTCAGTGGCAACTTCATTGAGTGCCAGAATTCCAATGTCTTGGAGGAGTGCCGCCAGGAACATGATTTCCGTATCAGCATGGCCTAAATGTTTCCCAATGGCCCGTGCCGCCATGCTGGCAAAAATTGATCGACGCCAAAATTGTACATGATCAAAGCCGGTGGTCGCTGTTTCCTTGATGTCTTTGATGAGACGGTAGAAGCAAAAGGAGAGGGCCAGATTGGCAATCGTGGTAAAGCCGAGGAGATTCACCCCTTGTAAGATACTGGTGACTTTGTGGCGAGCTCCCCCATAGTAGGCCGAGTTGGCCATGAATAAAATCTGCGCTACCATCCCTGGGTCTTGAGCTATGACCTCAGCAAGTTTTGAGGCAGCCGTTTCTTGGTCTTGGCACATCTTGAGAATTTTTGAGGCCAAAGGGGACAAGATTGGGAGAGATTTGCAGGCTTTGATTTTTTGAAAAATCGTCCCCGAGACTTCAGCCTGTTCAATATCTAATGGAAGTGACAGTTGCATGAACGTGTCCTTGGCAAAAGGGGAGTGATCAATATGAGTCGAAAGTTAATTCTCGGGTTGTTCTCTCACGCTCCACTCTAGTTTCGGTACAAACCGAATCAAGCTTAAGTGTGGGGAGAAGGAAAAGGAGTAATGGACGGACAAAGGTACTCTAGGTGGAGAATATCCGGTCTTCTACCAGGAGGTGGGTGTTGAGCCTTCTTGGTCCCACGACTGGTCCGCTTATAGCCGGGCAGGTGTCAAATGCTGAGAATGTCTAGGCGTTTCTGTGTGGCCGTCATTTAGGTACGAAGCCGTGACTGAATATTCCACCACGAATTTGAATGCTTAGTAACAGTCACCGTCTCCGCTAGGTCCTGAGTTTTGCTTTTCTGCGTGAGGGACTCCAAATGTGATGGAGCGAGTTGTTGGAGTGCGCAATGGTGTATCTGATTGATTTCGTCAACGCTCCCAAGTTGGGTTTGAAAGAAGCCGGCTATTTGCGGGATCCCTTCGATGAAATGATCCAGAATCGGTCCCCAATCTTCTGGCTGAATGGACAAAGAGCTTAGGCCTTTTTCTTGCGCGATCGCAATCGCTGCCTCCCGATCAGGTTCTATCCAAATATCAGCAATCAGACTGGATAGTGAAACGACGTCTACCAGCGCCTGGAAGTCGGAAGGGGTCTCCAGTAATTCCGGTGTATGACTGTAGAGAATGGCAATTTGGAATTCTTCTGGTAATTTCCACTGTTGCGCCAGCCAGGTGCCAACTTGGGAGTGGTCGACCCCAAGATATTTGCGTTCGAGTTGGCATAAATCGTCATGATTTTGGGGGGATTGGGCCCGTATGGTTTTCATCTCTTCCACGGCCACTTCGTGTAAGGCTAAGATGCCAATGTCTTGGAGAAGGGCCGCCAGATAGACCAGTTCTGTATGAGGAGAAGCAAAGTGTTTTCCAATAGCGCGGCCGGCAATGCTTGAAAAAATTGACCGCCGCCAAAACTGCACATGATTGATCTTAGACGTATTGGGGGAATTCATGCCCTTAATGAGATGATAAAAACAGAATGAGAGGGCCAAATTCGCAATGGTGACAAATCCAAGTAATTTGACGGCTTGTAAGATGCTTGTGACTTTATGACGTCCCCCCCCGTAATACCCGGAATTTGCCATGGCTAAAATTTTGACGGCCATCGCGGGATCTTGAGAAATCAATTCAGCAAGTTTTGCCGTTTCCGCTTCTTCATCCTGGCACATGTTAAGAATTTTGGTGGCTAAGGGAGACAGGACGGGGAGCGAATTGCACGCTTGAATCCGCGCCAGCAGCGTGTCTGTGGCTTCCAGTTGATCTAGTTCTGTTGATTCTGATGAGGGCATACATACGTCCTTGGAAAAAACTACGGAGGATAAGGTGAAAATACTCAATGAAGCCTTGGGGGTGCCTCATTCGTCGTCCTGATTTTCTCGGTCAAAACTGGTCTGAACTTAAGGGAGAATTGATGGGCGGCGGTGGGCCAAGCGTGGTGGAAATGGATGCCTACAGTTTAGAATTTCGGAAAAAATGTGACTATATTCCTGGCAGTCTTTGGTTTTCTGAGATTAGGGGTGATAGGCAATGCCCAATCGGAAGGTGAGGGGTGGGCCAGGAAACCCTTGAAATTCTTCATATGACGCATTTGTGAGGTTTTCTAGGGCGGCGTACCAGCTCCAAGCTGGGGCTGGGCGATAGGTGAGGGTCGCATCGGCCTTGGTATACCCTCCGACACTTGATGTTTGGGTAGGGATTTGGAAATCAAGTCGTGAACTGACGAAGGTCACTCGGCCATTGAGGCTCACCGATGGTAATAATCCAACGGTCAATCCTAATCCTCCACGCCATTTTGGTCGATTTCTTAACGGCTCTCCTGTTTCAGTCACGCGAGTGGTAAGGGCGGTCAGATTCGCCTGGAATGAGACGGGGGCTTTGGGAGAAAGTTGAAAGGAGAATTCCCATCCTTTGGTGATGGCCGTACCCAGATTCGTAAGCTGAAATCGGTTTTGAGTGAGGAGGTCCGGATCCAGATCAATAAGCCCGTGGAAGCGAGTATGGAAGTACGTGATCGAAGCGGTGAATTCCTTTTGGGGAGTGTAATACGAGATGCCCAGGTCCCACCCTGTGCTGGTCTCCGGTGTTAAGGCCGGGTTGCCGATCAATGGATCTCCCAGGCTGGCGAGTCCAGGCAGTTTGAATCCTTTCCCATAGGCGCCACGAAGATGGAGTAAGGGAAGCAGGTGAAATCGTGCGCTCAATCGGGGACTCACTCTGGGATGTGAGTGTTGCGAGAAATCAATGCGAGCACCTGCGTTAATAGAGAATGTTGGTATTGGAGCGGCGCTAATCTCCACAAAGCTTCCCCCAAATGTTCGCGCTAAAGAGAAATCTACGGGTTCGTCGGCGCGACCTCCTAACGAGCTCAGGTCTTGTATGCCCTCGCGGGTTCCTCGTTCGTGGGTGATCTGTCCTCCAAATGAAAGCGTCAAATCCCTGCTCATCGTCCAGGTTTCGGTGAGGCGGCCCTGATAGCGGTGATAATCAGTTGAAAACCGTGTGGGAGGAATGGCAAAGAGTGCTGGGGAGAAAAGGACGCCAGGATTGTCCACATCTTGAGATCGTGTTGATAGACTGAGAAAGACCTGATGGTGCCATTCAGTCGGATCTTCTACGGTCGCTGTGAGTCCAGTGACCAATGCCTGGGTTTCGCGCTGTTCCGTTTGCCGAAGGAGTGCGAACCTGGGGCCGCCACTGCCTTCTGGAAAACTGTTGACCAAGGAATGCGCATAGTTGCCAGTCAAGCGAACATCCCAATGGGATTTGGGGGCCAGACCAACATTCCAACCAAGGGCATAGTGTGAAAAAGAATCGGCCTCAACCTGTTCCTCATTGCGGGAATGGGAAAATGAAAGATTCGCCGAGAGAGGCCCCAGTGTCCCGTGTCCTTGAATGACCCCTTTTCGTGCATCGAATCGCCCCCCTTCCATGAGTACTCGAATCTCAGCATCTTC
>JAOUQB010000102.1 GCA_029879555.1 Nitrospirota bacterium
AAGTCTAGAACGTGATCTGACGGCATCTATCTGCGTTTGAATGGTATGAAGCCATTCTCCCTGCACTTCCCCTTCAGGTGTTTGGCCTGCATTGAAGATCACCACATAATTTCGAACAGGGGTTGGGCTCTCAAGCCACGTTGGGGTTTCCTCACCGAAAGGCATCGCCGGGTGCCAGTGGATACTGGCCAGATTCCCAAAAAGATCCAGAAACGCTCGATCTAGGAAATTTTTGGCTTTTGAGGATGGTTGATAACTATAAGGGAGAATGTCTACCTGCACGCCTTGTCCCCGGTCAGGAGCCAACAGATGAACAAAATAGGGATGGTCGAGCGGAATGGCGAATGACTTCTCAGCCTGCCGCAATGTTCGTTGGCTCATCCAGACCATGATGCTGCGGGGAACGACGATGAGGGCAAAAGCCGTAACGGCCCACATGTGAATCCATGGGGCAGCAGGGCCATGTTGGGGAGCTTGGAGGCTTACGATTCCGGATTCGTCAGGGAATGGATATTGGAGAAGCCAGGCAGCAGGACTTAATAGCATGTGAAGTAAGCCCTGAACCTGGTTCGGCGAGAGAAAGGTACTTTCCCAGGTTGCTTGATAATCGAGCGCGAGCCCTCGGATATACATCCCTAAGATAAGACCTACAGCCATGCAGACGGCCCCTAGATGGAGAAGTTGGCGAAGGCGTTCGGTCCATGCTGAGTGTATATGAGGCCACCACAGTGCGGTAAATCGTTTGGTGGATTCTTGAATCCAGGAGGCAGCTGAAGGATCGGTTAAGAGGATTGGCCGCCACAAACGGGAGGCCCAACTTCCTGATCCTTGGGACAGCCACGTGGCTACTGTGTCGAGCCATGTGGTTTTGATGAAAGATGACCAGAAAGGGAGTAATGCGGCGGATAGGTACATTCCACCATTCCATAGCAGCAACAGCAGAAGAGGAAAGTTGAGTAAATTGATTCGTTGTGATGCTCCTAGCCCGTTCATGAATAGCCCCACTCCAAGTGCGGGAATGGCGATGAGTGCGCTGGGAATATGCGCCGGTAGATGGCTGCAGGATTGAGCAAAGGTTGGAAAGGCCTTGTTCACGAAAGCCCATACGATATCGGATCGCGTTGAGAGAAATGAGAGGTCTGCTTCCGAGGAATGTCCGGATGAAGATTGATGTTGGTCTCTCGCTTGTTGTGTGGCGTGATGGCGTGTGGACAGGGGAAGGTGCCGTCCCTGAGGGTCGGATTCTTCTAACGCTTGAACAAGCAGGATGCGAGCAAGTGTTGTCCTCTTCATGAGCTTTTCAGGAGGTCCTGGTCCAATGATTTACTTTTCTCGCTGGAGCGAGAAATACACAGGGCCTTGGAAAAACGGAGTTGGAATACATAGGCGTTGGTCTGACTTGGGTGGTTGCCTGAGGGAAGGTCGTTTCGGAGTTCATCGGGCAGCGTGATTCTTACCCCGTGGAAGGGTCCTCTTGCTGTTTCGCTACATTGGCAACAGAGGCTTCGGAATCTAACATGATACTGAGCCAATGGGTGGATGGACTGCTTTCTAAGGCAATCTTCACAACCATCGTCATGGGAACGGAGAGGAGCATACCAACAGGTCCCCACACCCACCCCCAAAACACTAAGGAAAGGAAGACGACCAAGGTGGACAGTCCCAGCTTTCGCCCCATGAGCTTAGGTTCGACGACATTGCCGAAAAGGACATTCACCACCCCGTAGCCCAGGGCCACTAAGAGTGCGCGTCCGAGACCAAATTGGATGAACCCCAAGAGGATGGGAGGGACAGCCGCGATGATGGAACCCAAATTGGGGATGAAATTCAAAAGAAACGCCAACAGCCCCCAAATGACAGGAAAGTCGATGTCCAAAATGGCGACCCAGGAGGCGACGATAATTCCGGTGCCGAGGCTGACCAGGGTTTTGAGGGCCAAGTAATGATTCACGGCGTCGGTAATTTTGCTGAATTGAGACAACGTCCCTTTCGGATCACCAAAGGCAGCACGGACTTTGTGTTGAAAACTCGAAGCCTCAAGCAAAATAAAGATGACGGTCAGCATAATAAGGAAGGAATTGGTCAGAATCCCGCCCAATCCCGAAAGCATACGCCCAACCAAGCGCATAGAGGCGCCAGGATCCAGGGATTTAAGGAGTAGTTCTTCATTCAGTTGAAAGCCCAGACTTTCTATCCACAAGAGAAGTGGGCCCATTTCTTGGGTCAGGCGTGATTGATACCGAGGGATCGCCTTTGAAAAATCTTCTAAGGACGTTCCAATCAGGAGAATAAACCCAAAGCCCAGGACGAGAACCCCCAAGATCACCAGAAAGACGGCGGCTGATGCAGGAATATTCTTTTTTCTGAGCCAAAACACGGGGGAGGTACTGATAATGGCTAAAAATCCAGCGATTAACAGTGGCACTAAAATAGGTTCTGCCGCACGCATCCCGGCCACTACAATGACAAAGGCTGCTGCCGTTAAAAGAAAACGACTGTTAGAGCTTTGGGTGGGAGAGTGGATGGGGGCATAGGTGCGATTGGTCTGCGGCAGTAGTATCAACGAGTGCGACCACACGTTCATTGTGCGTCTTATTTCTTCCTATGATACCGCCTTCTCGAGTTTTTGTCTTGAAAGCTGACCGGAGACAAATGTTTAGAGGGGAAAGAATAACCGGGGATACTGACCTCTATACGAGGAGGTAATGAGTCGGTGGGTTCTTCCAATTATTCTTGAATCGCCCTTTGCCGTTGCTGCAAATACCCGTTTCGAATCGCGCCATACAGATCGAGAGTGCCTTCTTCCACACCTTGAAATGTTTTCAAGCTAAGCGAACGAAGGTTCACGGATTCTCCGACGGTTAGGCCTAGTCGGGCAAGGAAGATGGTCGGATCATGTTGAACCAACCTGGGGGCATCGGCTATTTCAAATATAGGCAGCACCAGCCAGTTGAAGGGATCCAGAAAGGTGTCGCCAATAAACCCGAACCCATCTCTCAGGGTAAATGGTCCATAGAAGGGCACCACAAGATAGGGTCCGGGTGGGACGCCATAACTTCCCAACGTTTGGCCGAGATCTTCTAGTGGGGTCTCCAGGTCAAACATGATTGTGGCAGGATCGAATAAGCCGCCGGCTCCTAACGTACTATTGATTAAAAACCGGCTCATTTCAATGCCGGCTCCACGAAATTTCGCTTGGAACAAATTATTCAAAAACCGAGGGAAAAATCGCGCGTTTTGAAAGACATTCACGACGCTTTGCTGGACATCGGGGGGGACAAAAAAATTATAGACCTTTGCTGCGGGTTTGAGCAGGTATTTATCGACCTGATAATTGAACTCAAAAATGACGGCGTTCAGGGGTTCTAATGGATCATATTCAACAATGTGTGTTTCGGTTGGAGAGTCATCAAATGGATCCACGAAATCATCACTTGGCCTAGGTTCTTCTTCAGATGAAACTTCTTCAGACGTGACTTGGGTGGATGCGGTCCCGTTCTCCAACTGTTCCAGGGTATGGGTTGATGAATCGTTTCCCGCACAGCCTCCAAGGCCCAGAGCAAGGCCCAAAATGGCGATGCCGTAAAGGGGCAGTCCTTTTTGAAGACCAGAGAAGGGTTCAACTCGGAAAAACGTGAGGAAAATTTTTATGGGACACGGTAGGGGGACAAACGTGAGCTTTATGTTCATGCGTTTATCCAGTGAAATCATTTGAAAGAACCTGCTGATAAACGAAACGGACTGTACCAAAATCATGTCCGTAATCCAAGAACGGATTCGTCGCCAAGCTTGTTGATCTCTTCTGTTCTCGGAGTAACGAGGGCGAAGCTTTATTCATGGCGATTGATGCGTTGTCAGATTTGCTGACAGATCGTTACACCAAAATAGTGAAAGGATATTAGACGTTCGATTGCATTCATGATTGATGTTTCGGCTTGTTTGCTGATTCGGTTAATCAATTCGACGATTTTCTATCTTGTCTTCAGACCACTCCGAATCGCCCGCTCACTATTATTCCTTAGTTTCATGAAACGGTCATCAATGAATCATAGACGGCACAAATTCGGTGCTGGCACTTCCCTTGCTCCCCTTGGTCGGAAGGCGAGCATGCGAATGTACGGCTGACGCTGCGATGTCCGACGGGCCAGATCAGAGATTTGACGACCATGAACAGAAGGGAGACAGGCATGACCCCATCAGTTTCATCTTCATCGCAAAAATCTTCGTGGAATGGATCGATTTCCAATGGGAAACGATCCAAGCGTCCGACGGGGAAACTGCCCAAACATGTGAAAGTTGATGAGAGTACGGCGAGTATACCTGACAGGGAACTCCCCCTCTATTTGAAGGAAATAGGGCAAGTTCTGCTGTTGGACCGTAATGGGGAAGTGCATCTCTGCAAAAAAATTGAAGAAGCCAAGGAACACATGCTGGAAGCCCTGTTTACCCTGCCGATGACCTTGGCGTTCTTGAAAGAGAAGCGGATGCGGCTGAGTCATGAAGAAATTTTAGCTAAACATATTGTTCAAAAAGATAAAGAAGTGGTGTTGGACGAGGATGTGGAGGGTGAACAGACTGAACTTCAGGACGCGCAAGACGATGAGGAATTTCGGCAACAGGTCATTCAACAGCTTGACCACCTGTGCCAATCTATTCAATCGCTCATGGATTCGTCTTCAGGCGGGGGGACCGCCAGGAAAAAACATTCGGTCGAAAAAAAGCAGTTTTTAAAAAGTGTGGATTCTATCAACTGGCACCCAAAATTTTTTCAACAGATTGAAAGCCGGATACAGTCATTGGAAGTCCAGCTTCAAGAAGTCTTATCCCGATTAGGGCTGTCTCATGATGAGGTGTGCCAGATCAGACTTGAAACACAAACTGTGAACATCAAGTCCTTAACGGCAAAGGGCAACCATCTACGACGACATGATCAAAGCCAGGCACGGAGTTATCAAGAAGCCCTCGAACATGTGAAGTATATGGAAGAACATCTCCTGTATATGCCTTTTGCTGATTTTCTGATACGAGTTCGACAGTTAGAACGTGCCAAAACCCGTGTCCATTTCGCCAAGCAAGCGATGTTGGAAGCCAATTTACGATTAGTGGTGAGCGTGGCGAAACGCTATATCAACCGGGGGCTGGATTTGTTGGATCTCATTCAAGAAGGCAATATTGGATTGATGCGCGCTGTGGATCGTTTCGAATATCAACGAGGATATAAATTCAGCACCTATGCCACGTGGTGGATTCGGCAGGGCATCACGCGGGCCTTGGCGGACCAATCGCGAACGGTTCGGGTCCCCGTGCATGTGTGCGATGCCATGACGCGAGTGCGGCGTTCCTGGGATCGGCTCGCGGTCCAATTAGGACGTGAACCCAATATGGAAGAGGTCGGGAAAATTCTTGATCTCGAGCCAGACAAACTCGCCTCGCTTCTGGGCGCAACCAAAGGGGCACTGTCCCTTGAAACACCGGTGGGCGATGACGAGAATGCTCATTTATCGGATGTGTTGGAGGATCCCTCGGCGGTGTCCCCCTTCTATTCGGCTGAACGACGGGACATCCAGGAAAAAGTGACATTGTTGCTGCAATCCCTGACGCCACGAGAAGCCCATATCATTCGACGGCGCTTTGGAATCGGAGAACTCGAAGATGCCACACTCGAAGAAATTGGTCATGAATTCTCGGTCACGCGAGAACGAATCCGACAGATTGAGGAACGGGCGCTATCGAAATTGCGAGAACCGGAGCGCAATCGGACATTGCGAGGGTATTTTGAACTTTCCGGGTCGGCATAACGTCGTAGGATAGTTTTGATCGTGTGTTAGGAAAAGAGGGTATCGTTCGAGGAGGGTGGTTCCGGCGGGGTGGTATCCTCCTGACGGCCTTGGCTCTCCTGGAAGTTGGCGGTCGCGGTCTTGGCGTTCAAAAATGAAGCTCCGTTAAGATTTGCCTGTTGGAAATCGGCTTCATGTAAATCGGCCTCCCGAAAATCAGCGTACGAACAATCCGTTGAGGAAAAATTGGTTCCTTGTGCCAGAGCCCGAACGAAAGTTGCGCCACGCAGGGTGGTGTGGTGGAAGACCGCCCCTCTCAATTCGGCTTGGTGAAAGTCTGCCCAGATGAGATCGGCCTGTGAAAAATTCGCCCAAGCCAGTTGGCTGCGGTGGAAACGGGCACTCCGTAAGTTGGCGCCATGAAAATTCGCCCCGCGCAAATCGGCGCCTTCGAAATCCGCTCCAGGTAGATACGCTTCTTGAAAATTGGCATTGCGCAAATCCTGGTGCCGGAAATCAGCCTTGCGTCGATCAACCTGGAAAAAATCCTTGGGCGCGTGAGGGGGGAATTCCTCCATCGGTTGTTTGTCCAGTGGCGCGGAGTTTGACTGTTCTGTGGGCTGAGTTCGTTTCCAGGTCCGATGGGTCTCGAGCAGAAAGGTCCGTTCATCTTCTAAGCTCAGATGATCGGCATTGGGTTGAGATGGGGTGTCGTCAGATTCAGACATCAATCAACCCCCTGAACGCCAAGAACAGTGTGTGGCATGATAGCTAGACGAGCGATACGAATTGGGTACTTCAAGAAACCATAACGAAAATGCTTAAATGGGTCCAGCGGATACTTTACGGGCGCTGTGAGAAAAGCAGGGAATCGTCAAAGAGAGATTGAAGCATGTCTGCAATGAATAGCGAAATGTTGTACTGGGGTTTCCATTGGGTGATGTGAAATGGACATGATGACCGTGCTGTCGGGCCTTGTGGCTCTTGTGCTGACCTATACGTTGTGGGTGTGGTGGAAGGATGGTCGTACCTGGAAACCCTTGTGCGGGAGAGTTCGGGGCCGAATTCCCGCAGCCCTGGGAGTCGTCAGTCGAGATGAGATGCGCATGATGAAAGAATATATCCAGGATAGAGAGCAACAATTGGAGAATCGCCTGAGGAAAGTAGAAACGACCGCGAAATTTTCTCACCAACTGCACGATGTTTTGAAAGAGAAGGAACGGCGGGTGGCGCGGCTGGAACGATCCGAAGGTCCTCAGGTTTCTAGCGAAACCAGGAATAGCCCCAGGCCTCGATCTCTTGTTCGTCTCGGTGTTCTGGTGACTCTGAGTGATGGGCTTTGGGACCATTTGGGGACGGATGCTGTCGCGGACATGGAGGACCACCTCATTGATGCCATAGTCCAAGGCCCTTTTTGTCAGGTATGTTTGAGGCGGGTGGTTCGGCGGGATCGTCACAAAAAAATCGCCGAAGTCCTGGCCCATTGTCGATATTGTGGGATTTCTTGGGATAGCCCACAAACAGTTGAGTATCCTCTGTCTCTCATCAATCTCAAGCGACAAGTCTATCAGCAACTTGATGAAGACTATCGGGTCGGGAAAACGATAGCTTGAAAAGCTAACGAATGCGACCTTCTCCTTTCCCACACCGATTGTATGGATCTTGTATGGATATAGAAGGGATGCTATAACCGATCACCATGCCCGCCTGCCCTTCGTGTTCACAAGACCATTCTCTTGATGCAAACTTTTGTGCGCAATGTGGACAGGTGCTCGTCAAGCATGCTCCAGACCCAGATCAGGAACCAGTCCCGGAACCTGAACCAGAGCTTTCCCCCTCTTCAGCAACGCCGACCTCGCTTCAACTCTGGGAAACTTTCATTGGCCCGAGTAAATCGCTCCAGTTTTCCTTGAATACCTGGTGGACCTGGCGTCCGGCCTTTGAATACTACAAGGAGAAATTTTCTGACCTTGAAACACCGGAGGGTCCGCGATTTGCCTTAAGTTGGAACTGGCCGGCCGCGTTCTTCGACTCCTTCCTGTGGTTT
>JAOUQB010000103.1 GCA_029879555.1 Nitrospirota bacterium
CAGCGGCGTATCTGAAACGCGCAAGGCCTTAACGAAGGAGCAAGTGGTCGCGAACGCCAAGACGTACGAACAGCAAATTTTCAAAACCCTAGATCCTGAAAAAACCCGTATTGAATTTAATAGTCGCTGGATGAGTGCGATGCCAACGGAAACCATGGTCGAAATTTGTTCGCATTATAGTGTCGCGCGAATGTTAGAGCGGGATGATTTCTCGAAGCGTTATCGAGATCAAAAGCCTATTAGCATTCATGAATTTCTGTATCCACTTGTACAGGGCTATGATTCGGTGGCCTTGGAAGCGGATGTCGAGTTAGGTGGGACGGATCAAAAGTTCAATCTCTTAGTAGGCCGCGACTTGCAGCGAAATTATGGACAAAAACCGCAAGTGGTTCTCACAATGCCATTATTGGAGGGAACAGATGGCGTTCGTAAAATGAGTAAGAGTTTTGGGAATGTTATTGCCTTAGAAGATCGTCCGGCAGACATGTTTGGAAAGTTAATGTCCATTAGTGATGACCTTATGATGCGGTACTATGAGTTACTAACCGTATCGAATTTGGAGGATGTGAAACAACAGCATCCTATGGAAGCCAAAAAGTCTCTAGCGGAAAGAATTGTTCGGCAATATCACGGGGACGATGGAGCAGAGGAAGCCAAGGCGGATTTTCAGCAACGCTTTCAAAAGCGAGATTTCCCGGAAGAACCCGACGCGCACCTTGTGCTTCAGACAAAAGATTTTGTGGATCCCAAAGACTGTTCTCTGTCACTCGTCGATATTTTATTAAAGACTGGGTTAGTGCCCAGTAAAGGCGAAGCACGCCGTTTGATTTCCCAGAAAGCCATTCAAGTGGATGGGGAAAAAATGGATGACATCAATGGGGTACTCAATTTCAAGCCAGAACAAAAGTTTTCTATGAAAATTGGCAAGCGTAAATTTGCCCTCATCGAAATGATCGGTGAGTAACGAGTAGCTTTTTCCCTGTAGAGCATGATCCTTGACTAAGTTATGGATCGTGCCTAGAATGACATTCCTAACCTGATGAGCGGGCGTAGCTCAGTGGTAGAGTCCTTGCTTCCCAAGCAAGTTGTCGGGGGTTCAAATCCCCTCGCCCGCTCCAATTCAATCCATCACTTCTGATTTCTCCTTGGATATAAGGTCCTAATTCCTGCCAGCTATCCCATGTTTTTGTCTTTGCGCCTTTTTTCTCAATGATCGACTGCTAACTGTCTGACAATTTCGCATCCTGCCTCCCCAAAGCCAAGGTCGATTGAACAAGCAAGACAATAATAACAACCCAATATTGAGCTGTGGCCTGGCGATTGCCAGAGAAAGGTTGAAGGGTTGCAGGAGATCATAATGCAAAATTATGAATTCCTTTAAGTGAGGTTGAGGGCATTCCCAAGTGGAAAGGTGGTGGTAAATATCGAAATGTGGCGAGAGGAGTATTAAGTATGCCGACTTAGCACACTTGGAAGCGGCATTAACCAACGAAGCCTCAGGGAACGTCCAAAACTGTGGAAATGGGCACGCGATCACGTGAGGGAAAGTGATGGGATGTTTGGTCGGTTCTTCAGGAATTCTGAGCTTTTGGATACGTATTGGGGAAATCAAAATTTCCTTGAACCTTTACTCGTACCCCAACGACTTAGGAGGTAAAGGAAGAAAAAGGCGCATACCAACACACGTAAAAAGAGATATGAAAATGAATCCGGAACTGTTCTGCCTCTGGGTGTTTCTGGCAGCTGAGGAACTGAAACTTTTGGCGATGATCTGGCCTAAAAGATAGGGCAATGCTCGCTTTGAACCTTTTTGGCGAAATGGTTGGAAGAATTTTGGCCAATGTAGGACAGAAACAGACCATCTTGGGTGCTGAGGCCCATAAGCCCTAGGGGTGATGATGAGGACAAAAACCGTAAGCCAGATTCTTCTTGTTCTTTCCCTCTGCTTGGGAGGGGGGTGTCTGGGTGGGGAATCAATAAATACCCAACAAGATACACTTCTCGAAAGTCCAGAATACTTCGAAAAAGGATGGGATGAGTTCCTCCTTGGTCAGTATGGTGAGGCATTGACCCTATGGGAAGAGGAACTGGTCCTTAGAGGCAAAGATGACTCCTTGCCACTCCCCATGGTGCGCCACATGGCTTCGACTTATGCTGCCTGGGGTCAGCAACTCAAAGCCGAGGGTGATGAGAAGAGTGCCACTCGCGCCTTTCAACGACAAGCGGATTTATTAATTTTGGCAGGGGATGTAGGGGACAGGTCCGCGTTTCTCAAGGCGATGGAGTTTTATGTATCCGGAATGGGTCGTCCTGATTCTCGTAAAGCGGATCAGCAAGAGCATACGATTCTGAAGAAGGAGGACGCACAAGATCAAAAGGGGATCAAGCAAGCGGAAAAGCAGGGGGATGTGCGCGTTCTAGCTCAGCGGGATGAGGTCGAAACTCAACTTGCAGAAGGCCCGCCGCCACACGCAGTGGATGGCCCCACCTGCCTCAAAGATCTTGTGCACATTCAATTGCAGGAGATTACCCCGTGGCAATCGGGGGAGTTCCAGCTTGAGATGCAGCAAGGGGCTGCAGTGCATAATCTCACCGATTCTTTCGTGATGCTCAATCTTAGGATTCACTATTCCGGGTCCTATACCTCGAAAGGCTCTACGCATTCTCCGCGGTATCCCGTGAACGTGGACAAACGACCATCCTTACTCCTGGAACCCCGGGCAGAGGCCACAGCTTGGCACTTTCCGGTTAAAGGCGTGTATATGTGGGTTCCTCGCGCTCATTGGGAGCTTATTCCTCAGATTGATGCGGCACAGTCGACTTGTTATCTCTACCAGAGTCCTCCTGCCCATTGGGATGCGGACAGTCATAAACTTCTCAAGGGAGAAGCTGCACACACGGATTCCTTTGATTTCCCCCTTCACTCCAACAAACGCGTCACACATTCATTCCTTCCGACTCCCTGAGCGGAGCCCCCCGCGAGAAAAGTGCTCGAGCTCTCAGCGGGTTTGCTTTTAAACTCCATTTCTGTGAGAAAAGAGATGTTGCGTGGAATCTTCCCGTTGGTATCTAAAAAAATACACTTTGTATCTATAGGGATATGAATTGGTCAGCGGTTGAGTAGATATTCTAAAAGCCAGAATCAATGAAGAGAATTATTTAAAAATTCCCCAAAAAGGTTGTTAGGTTTACCCAATCACCCCCTTTCCTTGCTCTCCATATTGACTGTGGGGAGTAGGGGCTTAATGTTGGCGGCTAATTTGCCAAATCGTAGGAAAATAACTAAAGTTTTCGGCCAAGATCGCCAGAGAAGACGGGTCGAATGGTTTTTTGCTGAATAGGAAAAAATTATGAACAATTTATTCATAACTGATTGGTTTCTGAAACGGTTGGTTTTGGGGAAACGCACACTCCACCAACTTCATACGAGAAAAACGATTGTTTGAAATCAGGTGAATGAAGAAGGAAGGGGAAGTTTTCTTAACAGATCCCAATATCCAAACAAATTATTCTGTTCATTAATTCGAAAGGAAAAATCCCATGCGTTTCAAACAAGGAATTTGCTGTGTTGTACTCGTGAGCATCGCCTGCGTTCTTTGCCCGGCCGTAAGCATGGCTCAAGAGGAGGCAACAGGTTGGCGATTTGGCGTCATCCCACGGCTGTGGGTATCGGCTATAACCCTTCCCGATGAAGATAATGTCAGCAATGGGACAGTCTTGGTTCCGTTATTTGGAGGCACGGTGAGCATCTCCCCAGGATTTGCTCCCAATGTCAGTCTTTTAGCTTCGGGATTCTATGGCACAGGAGATGGAGATGGAGTATTTACGGACACAGGGGCTGATGGCAACCTGGATATAAAGCGAACGGACTTGGAGGTTCTTTTTCGGTATTCTTTTCCGGGAACCGGGATTAATCTCAATGTCGGAGCGCGCTATGTGGAGCTCATTTCGAAATTTAAAACTAATTCAGGAAGTTTCAACAACCGGGATGAGACGGATTTGTGGTTAGGGGAGATTGGGCTTGGGTTTGTACGGGATATCACGGAGGATGGCCGACATCGGATGTTTGGCAACCTGATAGGTTCATTCGGAAATGGAAAAAACGATTTCAAGGACAGTCAGGGTTTTAAGTCCGACGACTCGGCATTGGCCGTTGGGGCTGACGTCAACATTGGCTATCAATGGTGGGTGACCTCGTTTGCGAATATCGGTCTTCGATATCGGTCGTTTGCGATCTTAACCGAGAATGATTTTGATTTAACGAAACTTGTGAGTGTTCATGGGCCAGAAGTCTCGATCGGAATTGTGTTTTAAACGCCTCCTTGTGGGCTGAAAATGCAGGTAGCCAGAGTGCAGACAAGAACAACCCGAGCCCTCGTCGGTCTTTGGGGCATACTCGTCATTTTATGGGGTCATCCCTGGGGTATAGCGGGGGCAGCCCAGGGTCGTGTGGCCTTGGTCGTGGGCAATAGTGCGTATGTCCAGAGCGGGGATCTCAAAAATCCTGTGCATGATGCTAACGCCGTATCTCGGGCCTTTGACGAATTAGGGTTTCAGGTGATTCAGGGCCGCGATCTTACCAAGGCTGCCATGACCACCCGCCTTCAGGAATTTTACCAAGCGCTCGATGGTGCTAAAGTTGCGGTATTCTTTTACGCGGGCCATGGATTGCAACTCAACAATAAGAACTTCTTGGTCCCCGTGGATTTTGATCCCAGGGTTGCAGAGTATTTGGGGAATCAACTCATTGTGCTGGATACGATTCTTCAGGAAATGACGAGACGAACCCTCGTGAACGTGGTGTTTCTGGATGCCTGCCGGGACAATCCCTTTACGGATGCTCTATCGGCCCGGATGACGAAAGGGCGCTCGGTGGCCATTGATCAACACAGGGGAATTCAAACCGTTGGGACCGGTCTGGCTGAGGTCAAGGGTAGTGTGGGGACCCTTATTGCCTATGCCACGCAACCCGGTAATGTGGCCATGGACGGTGAGGGGGACAATAGCCCGTTTACCTTGGGGCTGCTCCAACATCTAGAGACCCCAGGGTTAGAAGTCCGTGAATTATTAATGAAAGTTCGGGGGAGTGTCGTGGAGAAAACCAATGGGGTCCAGATTCCCTGGGACCACTCCTCCCTTATGGAACGCCTCTATTTTAAAAAGAAGCGATTTCGTGCCCCCCCCCCGCCCTAAGACTGTTAGAGAATCGGGTCCAACTCCCATTTTATTACCTAAAGTCACAATTTTCACCGATTGGCCTGTTGTTGAGTCAGGCCTTTTTCAGTCCTCCTTCCCTGTTTCCGATAAAGACCCCTAGTTCAACCATGGTGGGTTCATCCCTTCCCCATCCTTTTTCTTCAGAAAGGGTTCTGTAAAATTCCATGCTGAAAATTACCGAGCGGGTCGAAGGGGATCGCACCATATTGACGTTGTCAGGTCGATTCGATTTCCGAGCCCGCCAACCTTTTCAGGCCAGTCTTGACCAGGCGAAACGGTCCAACCCTCGGCAAATCATTCTCGACTTTTCGGAAGTTCCCTTTATCAATAGTGCTGGACTTGGCCTTCTCCTGGTGGCACACAAACATTTACAAGAGGTCAATATTGAACTTTCTTGCAAGGTCTCCGTGGGCTATGTGTGGCAAGTCCTGACCTTAGCGCATATTGGCCAAACCATTCCGATTTTCCTTATTAATGCCCAAACATCTTCTTCCACTTCACAGGAGCACGGAACTCCCACTTCCTCGATTCCTCTGCCCCCCCCTCTCAACCTTGAGTCTCCAGAAATGCTGGAGGTATTGCTCCCTTTTCTAGAAATGTTAGAGAAGAAAGACTTAGACCTACCGCCCCTCTCGGAAGTCGCCAGGAAAGTCCTTGCGTTCACCACCGACCCTAAGGCGACGATGAAGCAGTTGACGACGCTTATTGAACAAGACCCAATGCTGACAGCCAAAATTTTCAAATTGACAAATTCAGCAGCCTTCGCCACTCATCGCGAAATTGAGTGCTTATCGCAGGCCATTGCCTGGCTTGGCCTCAATTCCGTGGCCGGGCTGGCATTTGCCTTAGCGGTGCAAGATGGGGTGTTTAATGACCATGGGTATGAACGGGAAGTGAGGGGCTTGTGGGCTCATGCTATTGCTACCGCCTTTTATGCCAAAACTTTGGCTGGCATGATTGGCAAAAATGGGGACATGGCGTTTCTCTGTGGATTATTGCATGGAATTGGGAAACTTTTAGTGGTTCATACGGTCAACCTTTGTCGTCCCGCAACGGTCGCCCTGCTTCCGTGGTCAGCCATGGATGTCCTCGTGGAGCAATCATATGTTGAAGTGGGGAGGCAATTGGGCGAGGCCTGGCATCTCCCTCGTGTGGTCAAAGAAGCGATTAACCTTCACCAACATTACTCTTATCATCTGGCGACACATCCCTCTAAAGGTGCGCCGCTCACTTGTTTGGCCAAACACTTGGCAACCTACCATCTCGGTTCATTGGTCATGTCTGAACCAATCCTTCGAGGCCTTCCAGTTACGGCTGATCTTCACATTCCTGAAGGAGCGATGGATGAAATATTGGCCAGCAAGTCCGTGATTCAAGCCCAGATAGATTCGCTTCTTCTCTGAAGGTTTTGTGTGTGATAAGGATCGGATGAATTCTTGTACCTCTTTTGGTGAATAGAAATGGTTATCAGTAAACCTTAGGCTAGGGGTTGAACGCACATCCTCCTGTGTGTGGCCAAGGGAAGGTTGATTTCGGTTGACCGGCCCTTGGCCATTTTTTTGTCATGAACAGTGGTCGCCCTACTCCTCTTCATTGCTTTGAGCGTTTGGATGCATATGTTCCAAGCCGAAAAGAATTAGAATGCATCATTATTTACGTTTCTCAATTCTGTCGGTGTTGAGCATGGAATGAAATCAAGAGATGTTTGCCCACCAAAATGATCAAGATTCATTGTTTCTTTCTAGTCATTTCGGTGGGTTGGAAAGACGGTTGGAGATGCCTAGAGTTAGAGCATATATTCCTTTCATATCCTTATATAGATGGGGGCTGCTTGGATAGCGCTATTCAAGTGGCTCCTTTTTTCATAGAATTTGGAGAACACCAGAATGTTAAATGGTGAACATGTCATGCGTTGGGGGTTTCAAGTGTTGCCCCATGCCATTATTGTTCGACTGTTTGGGGTTGTGGATCGGACTTTGGGTGACATGCTTGAAGAAGCTACTGAGCGGGCTACGAAGTTCAATAAACGACAAGTGGTGATTGATTTTTCCGACGCGGAGTCTGTTGATGCGGTTGGCCTGGTGCTCTGTGGTTATGGACTTCATCATTTTCAACAACTCGGTATACCAGTTGCCCTTGTTCGACCTCCTGATGCGCTTCTTCCAGTCTTGAAGGCGCATGGTCTCCCTGGAATCCCTCCTGTATTTTTAGAAGCGCAATCTGTTCCTAGCCTGAATTAATTCTTTTCCAGCTTTGGTACACAATCTGTCGAAATTCTGGCGACTGCTTGCACGCAAGTCATTTTTCTGCATGATGTGTTTACCGCCGGAGTGGTAAGTCGCGGCCCGCAGAAATCCGCCACCCTTCTGTGGGCGCACTCAGTCGCCTGGAACTCAGTGCCTCTATGCCGTGATGGTTGAAAGAGCAGGCAAGGCCAGTCTTTCTGACGTAGAAGCGGCTGAGCCACATGCGAGATCGCTTGCGCGTAAGATTTTGCCTTTACATAGCATCATGGCGCGTTCAATGACATTTTGTAGCTCGCGCACATTCCCAGGGAAGGGATATTGCTTCAGGCT
>JAOUQB010000104.1 GCA_029879555.1 Nitrospirota bacterium
TCCCCAAAAGATCGTCTGCTCGCTTGATGAGATTGCCCTGTCTTCCAGCCTCTTGCTCGATACGCAGTCGTCCTTCCTTCAGGATCTCTCGAATTTTTACAATAGGCCCACTGCGATCATATCCCAGCGACCGAATGACGACATAGGCTTCATTGACTAAGATCTGGTGCCCGACTTTCGGGCTATCTCCTTCCAGTTGCAAATCAATATTCGCGTAATACTCTGCACCGCCTACCACAATCCGCGCCACGCCATCTTCGGGAAGCCCAATTAACGTCCCAATCCGATTGGCGGGCGCCGTCAGCTTTTCAATGACCGCCTGCATTTTCGTTCGTTCGACGTCATGCTGCTGTGTGGCCGTGGTCAATTCAATAAATCGATGCCGTAGTTGATAGAGAATGGCCATTCGTTCATCGCCTTCCGGCAACGACGCCAAACATTGATCCAACAATTCAAGAGATGACAGCTCAGAGAAGCGTTGACCGGGGCTCCGAGTAGCTTTGACGTTCTCCTGACCCGAGTCGGAGGCTTGAGAGTGATGATCGCTCATATTGAGAGTCCATTCTGGAAAAAGATATTCAACCGTGTTATTTCAATGAGCCCCTCCCCACTTTCACAAGAAGAGGACGTCTATACAGGCATTCTACATGGTTTATGGCACCTTACCCAAGGCGTAACCACATAAAAAAAAGCGGGGAATCTGTTGCCAGATTCCCCGCTTAGAAACACGTCCTGTCGCTAGTAGTCTATTACCAGCGATCTCCGCCGCCGCCACGATTCCCGCCGCCACCGGAACGTCCTCTTCCACCGCCGCCACGATTGCCACCATCAAAGCCTCCTGTACGAGGAGCTTGCGGTTTGGCCTCATTGACGGTCAACGTCCGTCCGCCTAACTCGGTCTCATTCAGCGCATCAATCGCTGCCTTTGCTTCAGCATCAGATCCCATTTCGACGAAACCAAACCCTCGTGATTGCCCCGTGTACTTATCGGTAATCACTTTGGCTGATTGCACACTGCCGTGCTGTCCAAACAAATCAGACAATTCCAGGTCAGTTGTGGAATAGGGCAAACCACCTACATAGATTTTTGAACCCATCTGGGTCCCTCCTTCTAAAAGCGATCTTGTTTTGCATGAATTGAAGAGATGAGCGGGGAAGGAACGGCCCGAGAACGCGGAACAGGAGGCGACTTAGGACTAACTTCCAACTCAGATTCCCTATGGATACATGGGCAAAACAACATCAGTGAAGGGCCGCTTCACCTGATCCATTCACCACGCGGCCCAGACTTCGTGATGAACAATTTTCCCTATTAGAATAATCCAGATTTCCGAAGAATGCAACACAAGGCCCCTAAGCCCCTTTTCTTTCGTAGATCAGTTCAGGCAGGCCTGCCCCCTCAATGACATCTTCAGTAATCACTACCTGTTTAACATGCTTTAATGCTGGAACATCATACATTAAATCCAACATCACCTCTTCCAACGTGGCTCGAAGACCTCTGGCACCAGTCTTCATGGAAGAAGCCCGTGTGGCAATGGCCTCAATCGCCTTTGGCGTAAACGCTAAATCCACACCATCTAAATGAAAGAGGGCTTGATATTGTTTGATCAACGCATTTTTGGGTTCTTGGAGGACACGGACTAAATCTTCCACGCGCAACTCATTGAGTGATGCCAAGATCGGAAATCGCCCAACGAATTCAGGAATGAGCCCGTATTTCAATAAATCTTCTGGACGGAGCTGACGCATCAATTCGGCAGAATCGGTAGATTTTCCATGGGAGGACCCAGCGCCAAATCCCACACGCTTCTGGTTGGTCCGTTGCGCAATGATATCTTCCACGCCCACAAACGCCCCACCACAAATAAACAGAATATTGGTGGTATCGACTCGAAGAAATTCTTGTTCAGGATGCTTTCGCCCACCCTTGGGAGGAACATTACACAGCGTGCCTTCCACCAATTTCAACAAGGCCTGCTGCACACCTTCTCCGGAAACATCTCGGGTAATGGACGCACTTTCCGATTTCCGACTAATTTTATCCACTTCATCAATATAAATAATACCCACTTGCGCGCGCGCAATATTAAAATCACAGGCCTGCAACAGCTTCAAGACGACATTTTCAACGTCTTCACCGACATATCCGGCTTCCGTCACGGTGGTCGCATCTGCAATCGCAAAGGGAACCTGAAGCACTTTCGCCAAGGTCTTCGCCAGCAGCGTTTTGCCCGTCCCCGTGGGCCCGATCAACATCACATTGCCTTTTTCCAGCTCCACATCCGGCACGTCTTTTCCACCAAAAACCCGTTTGTAATGATTGTGAACGGACACGGAAAGAATTTTCTTCGCACGATCTTGCCCGATCACATATTGATCTAGAATCGCTTTTAGCTCAGGTGGCGTCGGCAATGGGCCAGCAGGCATGTCCAACGGGGGTTGGCCTTCGCCGCCATTCCCTGATAAAAATTTGGAACATTGCTGGACGCAATCCGCACAAATGAGCACCGAACCCGGGGCATGACATTCCTGGCATAAGAGCTTGGCTGGGGCTTGAATTAAATTCGTCGCTCCACTTTTCACTTTCCCGCAAAAGGAACAGATGGCATCAGCACGAGACCGCCCTTGTTTTGAATCCCAAAAAGCCACAACACAATCCTTTCTATGAAGAGAACCGAATCAGATAAATTCCCTGAATAGTCACACGAACAAGATGCAATACCAGATGAATCCTAATCAACTGGGACGGTCATGACAAATACCCTGCCTATCAAGAAACCGGCTCCTTGCTCCAAAGCGGAACGGGCTCCCATGATTGCCCACTATCGGCACTGCGAAACAAGCCTTTCCCATTTGTCCCCACATAGAGCACTTTCGAATCGAGATCGCTCATGGCCAGTGCACGAATATTCATATTCGTCAGGCCCTGGTTGCGTGTCTCCCAAGTCACGCCGCCATCCTCACTTCTGGAAACGCCTTCTCGATGTCCCACATACAACACATCAACCTGCTGGGGGTCAAGAAGCACCTCAATCAACATGTGATCGGGCAACGATTCGGCAATGCGATTCCAAGATTTTCCGCCATTGTCCGTCCGATACAGTCCCTGCAAGGTCGCGGTATAGACTCTATCGGGATTAAAGAGATCAACCTTTATGCGTGTGACGCCTAAGGAACGGGAAGATTTCAAGACATCCGGCGCAACCAGACCCGTATTGACCTTTTCCCAATTCAGGGCGCCATCCACGGATTTATAGACACCACCACTTGTTCCCGCATACAAGGTTTGAGGCTGCTGAGGGTCAATAGCCAAGGAAAGGACCATGAGCACTTCTTTCATTCCTTCCATTCGCTTTGCCCAGGACTCTCCCCCATCATGAGATTCAAACACACCCAGCGAAGTGGCAGCCCAGACATGGCTACTGGATCCAGGCGCAAAGACTAATTGGTGGACCACTGAAGAAATTGTGACCTCATGAAGGCCGGTCCGCCGTGAAACCCAACGTTGCCCCCCATCATAACTTTTAAAGACGGCGTCGCCCTTGGTCCCCGCCAATATATTGGCGGGAAATAACGGATCGATGGCCAAAGCAATCACACGCGAATGCGTCATGCCTGCTGACATATTTTCCCAATGCGTGCCCCCATCACGCGTTTTATAAATATAGTCGTTGGTGGCAATATAGATGATGTCAGCCTTGGTGGGATGAAGAGCGACTTCCACCACCGTTTCACTCGCCCCACATCCGGACAACACCACAGAGCTGAGGAACAGCAGAACGGCACACATCCACATAGACAGATGGTTCCAGGCACGAGTCAGGAGATAAATCTGCCGATTGGCGGCCATAACAAAGAGTGGAAGATCAGGCGAAATCGCAAGACCTTAACGAAAACGGGCCCGACTGCCCCCAGGCGGAGAAGAAGGTGGAGGGGACGGAGTAATCGTCGGCAAGATTCCATTAGCGGCTTTCGGCGCACGTTGATAAATCGGCATCGCTTCGGGCATCCATCCCTTGAGGTCGGCAATGCGTGTTTCATTCGCAGGATGGGTCGACAAAAATTCCGGCGGAGCGCCCTCGGAGGCCGCAGCCATCCTTTCCCAAATTCGAATCGCCTCCTGGGGATCATACCCAGCATCAGCCGCCAATAAGACCCCGACATAATCCGCTTCGGATTCATGCTTTCGACTAAAGGGCAGCAACACGCCCGCCTGAACCCCTAATCCCATGGCCTGCATCCCCAATTGAGCTAACGCGGGATTGTCCACTTGCGTCGATAACAGAATCGCCGCCGCAGACAACCCCACTTGCGCGACCAATCCTTGACTCATCCGTTCCCCACCATGTTCAGCCAACGCGTGAATCACCTCATGCCCCATGATGGCGGCTAACCCCGCTTCGGTCTTGGCCATAGGGAAAATTCCTGTGTAGACCGCAATCTTTCCTCCTGGCAACGCCCACGCATTCTTGGTGTTGTCATCTTTGATGACCGTCACTTCCCAATCAAAGGATTTGGCCGCTTGAGCATATTTGGATCGTTTGGCCGCCTCAATAATACGAGCCGCCACCCGTTTCACGGGTTCAATTTCCCTTGGATCTTTAGACAGAACCACCTTGGGATCTTGCAAGGTTTCCCCATACTGGGCGGCACCCATTTGGTTCATATACCCCGACGGCATCAACAACAATTGATATCGATTGGTATACGGATTCGTTTGGCACCCGCCAAGCAGCACAGTCAGGAACAGGATCCACAACAGTGAAACACCTATTGACGTGGATGATCGTGGCTTGGCCACCGTTTTCTCCTTTGAGCACAAGGCCCGATAGTAATTGGCTCGTAGGGGTGATCCCGACATGAAGCGATTCTTTAGGTTCAGGTCCCCGCTGGCGGATCGGGAATACGAATATCTAATTCCTGGATGGTTTTATATCGCGTGAGCGCGGGCTTGGTGCCTTCCCGTGGACCAACCACTAAGATCGCAAAATCCTCAGGACGCAGATGCCGTTTAGCCGCATCCCGTACCTGTGCCACCGTCACCTGCTCAATGCCATGCCTAAAGGTTTTCAGCCACGTCGACGGATAGCCATAATATTCATACGTCAAATACTTCCCCAACACTTTCGATGGGGAATCCACCGAAAAGACAAAGGAATTGAGAATGCTGGCTTTGGCATCCGCCACTTCACCTTCCGTCGGCGGATTCGACACCATGTTGCGGGATTCGGAAATCAGAGCATCAATCCCTCTCCCAGTGGTTTGAGTTTTCGTCGACATGGAAAGAATGGCCATGCCTGGATAATCCCATTGCAGACCGACCCCGCCATGAACATCATACGCCAAGCCCTGTTTCGAGCGAACATTCGAGAACAAGCGTGCACCAAATGACCCCGAAAGAATCTGATTCACGATCACTAAAGAATAATAATCAGGGTGATCACGTCGAATTCCCTGATAGCCCATGGCAATTTTGGCTTGGGTCATATCATTTTTCTCAACATAAAACACGCCTGCAGGTGTCTTCTCTTGAATAAAAACGTGAGCGTCTTTCACCTCCGGGCCCTTTGGCCAATCACCAAAAACCTTGTTAAGCAAGGCAATGGCTTGATCTTTTTGAAAATCGCCTACGAGGCCAAGAGTGATCCGATTGGGATGAAAATACGTGGCATGCCAGTTGGCGATGTCATTCGGGGTAATCGAAAGAATTGTGGCATAGGTCGGCACCCAGGTGTAGGGTGAGCTTTTGCCATAGATTAATTTTTTAAATTCTCGAGAGAGAATATCTCCCGGATCATCGTTCTGTCGCGAAATGCCCGCCATCATTTGATTTTTCGCAATCTGAAGTTTTTCTGGTGCAAAAGCCGGCGTCCGCAAGATATCGCTAAACACTGCGAGGACCTCGGGGAAATCTTCCGTCAAACAGCTCATCGACGCATTTCCCTCCGTCTCGCCAATGTTGGTTTCAATCATGGCGGCTTTACCTTCTAAAAATTCATCGAGCGCATCTCCAGATTGTTTGGCCGTCCCACCCGTGCGAAGGACGGTCCCCGTGAGAGAGGCAATCCCAATTTTATCTTGAGATTCCAACCGCGATCCGGTTCGGATGAATGCCGAAAGATTGACCAGTGGCAATTCATGATCTTCCAGGAAGAGCACCACCATCCCATTCTCGAGCACCACTCGCTCGGGTTCGGGAATCACGAGTTCGGGCAAAGGAAGATAGGTTAATTCTTCCACCTGTTTCACTTGCGCGTCCACAGGTACAGCCATATGCACGGTTAGCAGCACGATTATCCCAACAAGACCGTTTACCTGATTCTTAAAACTGTTCACAAGCCTAGACCTTTCCATCATGATTGCCCCTCCCCGACCGTCGCCGACACAGGCTTCGCCATGTCCGGAGGCTGAACGGTTTCAATCATTCCGACGGTACGATTGGTGGGTTGAAACATCTCGTTGGCCACACGACGGATATCAGCCTTGGTCACTTGGTCAAAACGTCGAATCGAGCGAAACAGCTCCCGCCAATCCCCGAACAACATCTGATAATCCGTCATATGCATGGCCAGGCCTAAATTGTTATTGAGCGCACGGAGCAACCCAGCTTTTGCACGAGTCCGAAACCGTGCCAATTCCTCATCCGTCACATCCTGAGTTTTCAGCTTGTCGAATTCTTCATGAAGCGCTTTTTGAACGGCTTGATTAGACACGCCACGACCAGGCACGCCATAGGCCAACCACACATGCGGATATTTATCTCCTGGGTAGGCCGCGTAAGCCCCCACTGAGACCGCAATTTGTTTATCTCGCACTAACGAGCGGAACAACCGCGACGTTCGTCCATTGGTTAAAATATCATCAATGGCATCATAGACCGGTTGGTCAACATGTGTGGCCGCCGGCTTATGATAGCCCTCTACATACAGTGGTTGTGACGGATCTTGCAGGATCACCGTTTTTTCGGTGATGGATCTCGGCTCCACCGTCCGAATCGGTGGAGGAGGAGATCCAGCCGGAATTCGGTCAAAATATTTTTCTAGGAGAGGAATCAGGGTCTTTGGCTGAATATCACCCACAATAGCCGTCACCATATTCGCGGGCACGTACTGCGCCTCATAAAATCGTTTGGCATCCGTCATCGTATAGGATTGAATATCGCTGGCATATCCAATGACCGGATGATGATAGGGATGCGCCATAAAGGCCGTCGACACAAATTGCTCCAACAGCCGACCAAACGGTTGGCTTTCCGTTCGTAAGCGTCGTTCCTCCATCACCACATCCCGCTCTTCATAAAATTCCCGAAAGACGGGTTGCAGGAATCGCTCAGATTCTAAATACGCGAACAATTCCACTTTGTTTGCGGGCAAGGAATAGAAATAACCGGTCACATCAGCACCGGTAAAGGCATTCAGCGCCACACCGCCTTCCCGCTCAATAATATCCCCAAACTCATTTTTGATGACGTATTGAGAAGCCTCTTGTTGACGTTGCTTAAACACGTCAAATAACGATTTCACTTTTTCAGGATCAGCATGACGAGACAATTTTTCAGTTTGATAGGCTTGATAGGCGGCTTCCAATGCCTCCAGCGCGACTTGTTCCACTTGATAATTGGTTGTCCCAATTCGTGGTGTTCCCTTAAAGGCCATATGCTCAAACATATGGGCCAAGCCTGTTTGGCCCGCCCCTTCCTGCGCGGACCCGACATCC
>JAOUQB010000105.1 GCA_029879555.1 Nitrospirota bacterium
GCAAATGGCTCGAGCCTCAGGAATTCACCTCATTTTAGCCACCCAGCGGCCTTCCGTGGATGTGGTGACGGGGATTATCAAGGCGAATTTTCCTGCGCGCATTGCGTATCAAGTGTCTTCAAAAACGGATTCGCGGACGATTTTGGATGCCAATGGTGCCGAGAGTTTATTGGGGAAGGGTGATATGCTGTTTTTAGCCTCAGGGACCGGGCGCATTGTGCGGTTGCACGGGCCGTACGTATCAGATGATGAAGTCCGGAATGTGGTGGAGTGGGTCAAGGCGCAGGCGTCTCCGGTCTACGATCAAACGGCTTTGGCATCGGTCCAAGACTCAGCAACCGAGGATCCAGCTGAGGATGAAACCTATGAACGAGCTCGAGAACTCATTATGACGACGGGGCAGGCCTCAGCTTCTTTTATACAACGCCGCCTTCGGGTGGGGTATCCTCGTGCGGCTCGTATGATTGAGCAAATGGAAGAAGAGGGCCTCGTCAGTGCCCCAGGGCGTGATGGGCGGCGGGAAGTCTTAGCTCGAGGAACGGCTGCGGCGGAGATTGGATGATGTTACGAATCGTGTTTCACCTAGCGGTTTTTTCGTTGATTCTGGTTGTGACCTATGGAATCCCGGCTTTCGCGGAGAAGATGGATGATGTGGTGAATCGGGTGGATCAACGCTACGCCAAGACGCAAGATTTGCAGGGTGAGTTTACCCAAGAAACTATTATTGAAGGGTTTGAATCGGGCTTTAAATCGACGGGAAAATTTTATTTAAAAAAACCTGGGCTCCTACGTTGGGATTATCTTGAGCCCTCAAAAGAGCATATTTATGTTGATGGCGATGCGGTGATGATGTATGTGCCGGAACATCAACAAGTCGTTAAGGGCAGGTTGACTCAAATCGCCGCCTCCAAAGGCCCGTTGGCACTTCTTCTTGGTATGGGCAAGCTTTCTCAACAATTTACGGTGGTCGAATCAACGGACGATTCTAGCCCTTCTCAAGCATTGCCTGATTTGACCCTTATTCCTAAACCGGATGGGGACACCGCCCCGACGATTCAGAAAATCGAATTGCGCCTATCTTCGGATTCCTATCTCATTCAGGCCATTACGATTTTTGAGACCAGCGGGAATATCTCCCGCGTGCATTTTCATCATTTGCAAGCAAATCAAGGGCTTGCAGGCGATCTTCTGAAGTTTACTCTCCCACCCGATGTGGTGGTTGTGGATTTCCCCACCTTTTAAGGAATGCGGTGTGACGAGTGCGGAGTCTCAGTGAATTTCTAGGAAAGGGAAACCCTTATGGCTGAACGTATCTTAGTGGTGGATGACGATACGGGCGTTCGAGAAGCGTTGTCAGAATTCTTGCACTCACTTGGGTACGTCGTAGTAGCGGTGGATAATGGTCAGGCGGCTTTGACCGAATATGGAAAAGGGGAGTTTGATGTCGTGATGGCTGATTTAATCATGCCCAATATGGATGGCATGGAATTGTTGCGACGCATTCGGGAAATCAAAAACACTGAAGTGATCTTTCTGATGATTACCGGCCATCCCTCGATAGGGACCGCGGTGGAAGCCATCAATCGTGGGGCCGATGATTACATTACCAAACCGTTCCATTTAGAAGATGTCAAGATACGTATTTCCAAAGCGTTGGAAAAACAAGCCTTGAAAGGCCGGCTGAAAACGGCCCAAGGTCTGGCCTGGGGTCTGATGTTATCTATCCCTCTCTGGCTGCTGCTTGGGATTATTCTCGTGATCCTTTTTAAAGGATAAAAGCGGCCCCTTCCTTGTTGGCGTCCTCCTGTGAGAGTTATCCCTGTTAAGGTATGGTGGGAATGATGAAGAATCGCGTCTCAGGGGTGCCCCAGATTGTTCTGTGGATTGTGGTAGGAATGGTCGTGGGAAGTGTGACTTCTTTACAAGCTTTCAATCGACACATTACTGAAGATCCCACCAAAACATTAGACAAGTATTTGTCGTTGGATAAAAAAGGCGCCAGGCTCGAGACCTCTTCCTGGCAAGTGATTGCACCCTTTGTTGAGTGGACGGAAGACGTGGCGTGGGGGCAGGTGGTTGTCATTTCGAATTTTCACATTGAGCAGGATGTGACGAAATGGGACATTGTGAATGGCCTGGAGGCCAAAATTCCGGTGGTGTTTGATGTCCTTGGAACGATGCATTGGGAAAGCGTGACCTTTGTCCCTGACCCTCATCAGGAGTCGTATCTGTTTCATATCAAAGCGGTGTATGATCGGTGGCAAATCGTTCACCCTCACCTTCCCCCTCATGTGGGCCGACAACGCTTGATGGATTTTGTGCGTTGGACGGAATTGAGTGAGCCGGAGGAATCGCGAAAGGCTTTGTATGCCTCGTTACATCAACAACTGAAAGCGAAATAGGGAACTCAGCAATGATAAAATGGCGCGCAGAGGTGTTACTGTTTGATTTTGATGGCACCTTAATTGATTCCAAGGTCGACATTGCGACAGCCGTGAATCTTACATTAGGAGATTTGGGATTACCTCTTCGTTCGGTCGAGGAGATATTTAGTTTTGTGGGAGATGGCGTAAAGCGTCTGCTTCGACTTTCTGTGGGTGAGGACAATCCCGAACAGTATGATAGAGCTTTAGAGGTCTTTCGAGGTCATTATTTGGCGCATTGTGTCCAGACCACGAAATGGTATCCGGGGATATGGGAAGTCCTGCAGCATTATCAGGATCGCAGAAAGGTGATCGTGACCAACAAATCACTTGAATATACCTTGGCCATTGTCGATGGTTTACAGGCTCGGGATCTGTTTCAGCATGTGGAAGCCCCACGAGATACGGCAGAACTGAAGCCCGAACCTGTGATGTTAGAACGAGCTCTTGCCTTACTGGGAGCTGATATCAAGCACACCGTCATGATTGGCGACAGCACTAATGATGTTCGGGCGGCTCAAGCTGCTGGCATTCGAGCCTGTGCTGTGGGTTATGGCTATGGCAATCGCGAGCGCGTTGTGGCACTGCAACCTGACTTTTATTGCGAGACTCCTCACGATCTTATTGATCTGTGGTGATCCTCCTCCTGCCCATTCCGGGAAATTTTTGGAAGTTGTGCCCTAGGCTGGAATTCTTTTATGATCACTACTGCATTTTTCCACCAATAGCGATTTCGGAAAACTTTGGCGAGGATTGAAGTGGCGAAACCAGTCATCACCTGTTTGGATATGGAGGGGGTCTTATTCCCTGAAATTTGGCTGGGTTTGGCTGACAAGGTAGGTGTGGCGGAATTGCGGCTGACCACTCGTGATATTTCTGATTACGATGTCTTAATGAAAAAACGGCTGGATGTGTTGCGGACTCACCGCATTACGATCCATGACATTCATGATGTGGTTCGGACGATTGCTCCGCTTCCCGGAGTCCCGGAATTTATGGCTTGGTTGCGACCACGGTCGCAGATCGTCATCCTATCGGATACATTTTATGAGTTTGTCCAGCCACTCATGGAGCAGCTTCAATTCCCCACCATTTTTTGCCATAGTTTGGGTATTGATGCGGATGGCATGATTACGGATTATTTTCTTCGTCAAAAAGATCAAAAGCGGCAGGCTGTCCGGGCCTTGAAGAATTTGCAGTTTCGGGTGTTAGCCGGGGGCGATTCCTATAATGATGTTTCAATGTTACAAGAAGCCGATGCCGGGTTTTTCTTTTGTCCCCCCGAATCCATTGTCCGGGAATATCCCCAGTTTCCGGTGGCCAAAACCTATCAGGAATTTCAACAGTACCTCGAAAAAGCCGGTGGATTTTCTTCTTGAGATCTCGTGCCAAGTAAGATAGATTTGTGTTATTATCTGCCCTCTAGTAGAGATCTTTCTGATCTCTAGTCGATTTTCTCCCCCATGAAATGCCTCATTTGACAATATTCTCCACTATAGGAGATTGAATGGGCGTCTTGTCACAAAAAAACAAAGGAGTTTTAAGGATGCGTGTTTCATTCATTCGGCTAATTATCTCCATGGTGTTTATGGTTGGGTGTCTGTCGTTGATGGGTTGTCTGGGTAATCGGAACTGGCAATATCCACCTTCTGCATCCGGGACATACTTGAATGCCAAAGCCAATGCGGTGGTGCCGGCCAAGGCCATTGTTCTTCCATTAGAAGACTTGAGGGGTGACGGGGTCAAAGAGGAATATTGGAAAGCCACGATACCCCTGGTGCCTTATGGTGATACGGTCTATCAGCGCCCAGAACTGGCCAAAAATCCGGAACAAGTCGATGTTGTGCGTTTTGACCCGTCCCAAGATTTTGCTACAGCCATTGCCTCAGAATTAAATCAGGCTGGAATTTATTCATCTGTCAAATTTGCGAAAGATGTGCAACAGGAACCTGCTGATGTGGCATTCCGGGGACGGTTGCGTTCGACGGAGTGGAAACGGCGGTTATATACCTATTTGCTTGGGCCTGTCGGTGTGGTTTTTTGGATATTGGGATTGCCCATGAGTGAAACAACGACAGACCTTGTCTTGGACCTTCAGCTCACCCCAGTTAATGACCCTCAAAAGGTTCTTTGGAATATGTCGATGGATTTTGAAGGGAAGCAGTTTGATGGTCCCTATTATGGCTTGGAGAATGCCGTAGAAAGTTATCCTTTGGCGCTTCAGGAAGCTCTCAAGCCTGCTGTTGCGGATTTAGTCGGGTTGGCCAACCAGGCCCCCAATAGGTTATTGCCACGCTAAGTTGTTGGAATAATTGAAGACTCAAAAAAGGTAGCGGAACGGGTTGATCTTTTGAGCCAAGAAGATTATTTTTAGGCTTTAGGCAATCAAAAAACAACCGATAATGATAAAGAATGAGGGGTATCCGATAGAGACCTCCTTGATGGCCTTAAACTGGAGCGTGTTTTCTCGCGGGTTCTTGAAATTTGGAATATACTGCCCTGGTTATGGACGAAATTGTCGTATTGATAACCACGGGATCAGAGGCTGAAGCGAGAAGCATTGCCAGAGTATTAGTCGAGCAGGAATTAGTGGCGTGCGTGAATGTTCTTCCTGGAGTTCGATCTATTTTCCGCTGGGAAGGTCAGGTTGCGGAAGAACAAGAATGTTTGTTGATGGCCAAAACGGTGAGTCAGGCTTTTGATCGGGTGGCGACAGCGGTGAAATCGATGCATAGCTATCGGCTTCCAGAGGTCATTGCTCTTCCGATCCAACAGGGGTTACCCGAATATTTAAGTTGGGTGCGAGAGGTCATCAAGCCGACCGGTCAAACAGCCTAAATTCAGATAGAGTAAAAACATGGTAGGCAAATGATAATATTTCCCTTCAACACATCGGTGATCGAATGAAAGAATCCGAAGAATCCCTAACCGTTATTGTTTTCCGCGGCGCGCGTGCCAACCCTTGGCGGTTAAAGGTCCGCAAAGCCTTTGTAAGGCATGGACTGATCTGGGGTGTGGCTTTGCTTGTCCTGCAAATTGGCATTGTGACGCATTATGTCTATCAATGGAGTCAACTCAGTGAGTTGGAAGACGTGAAGAAGGAATTAAATTTTTCTCGGGCTAAAACGGGGACCTTTTCCACGGAAGTGGATGGGATGAAAAAGCGGATGTTGGCACTAGAATCCCTCAATCGCAAATTGCAGACCATGTTTGGCTTAGAACCCGATGGGCAGGGTTTGCCTTCGGGGATTCCTGGACAGGGTGGTGAAGAAATTCCTTTTGAGGCACTTTCTGATGAGGCCGTAGAGGCAACTGATGGGCTGCCTCAGCAAGCTGGGCAGGAACAACCGTTTTCCCCAGGACCTCTATCCACAGGACAACAAATTAAAGAAATTAAAGCTGGCTTAGAATGGTTAAATGAACAGAGTGAGTCTGAGACAAAAATTCTTGATGAACTGTCTGCTGTAGCCGAGAAAAAAGCGGTACAATGGGCCTCTACTCCTTCAATTTGGCCGGTGAAGGGTTCAATAACGTCCCGGTTTGGACCGAGGGTTTCTCCTTTCACGGGCAAAAAGGCTCTCCATGCTGGACTAGATATTGGTGCCCGAACTGGTACTGAGGTACGATCTCCTGCCTCAGGAAAAGTGGTTGTAGCGGCCTATGACGGTCGTATGGGAAAATTCATTCGAATTGATCATGGGTTTGGTATGGAAACCACGTATGGGCACTTGTCAAAAATTCATGTGAAATACGGTGATCGGGTTCAGCGAGGGGATCTCATTGGGCTGGTTGGCAGCACAGGGAAATTTTCCACTGGTCCACACCTGCATTATCAGGTTGCCGTCAATGACAAGGTTGTCGATCCCATTCATTATATTTTGGACTAGTATCTTTCCTTGGCTTAGCAAGCATAGGCCACTTTTTCTTATTCAGTTCCGCCTCCCAAAATTAGTCTCTCTCTAGTATTCTTTTCAGCTCATCATGGACAAAGGACCTAAGAAGCCTGAGGGCCCTATGGGGCTTCTTTTGCTGTTGGTGGGCCTTCTTTAGTATTGAATTGTCAATCAAATTCACCTAGATTATTCCTTCGTAAAATTGATAAAGTTTAGTTTCTCTGTTAGCGTGTTGAATCATAAGTACTTCTAACTATTTTCCAACAATCAAGATAAATATTATTAGTCAAAAAAAAGACTGCATGTCAGAACGTTTTTTTTAACAAGGAGGAGACAGATCATGAGTCTCGATTATGTGAAATTTACCCCAGGCTTTGGAAAGTTTATGCCCAAAGAATATCGCGATATGGTGGAGCATGGTCCATTCGGTAAAAAAACAGCAGTATCCCAAGTTGGGACTTTCAAGGAAATCTTGGAAGAACATCCCATGTGCGCGGGATGTGCTATGACTCTCTTTATTCGATTAGCATTTATTGCTTTTCCCAATCCTGAAGATACCATTACGGTGGGCACCGCCGGTTGTGGACGATTGGCGATTTCCCAAGCAGCTGTTCCTTTTGTCTATGGAAATTATGGAGATCAGAATGGCGTGGCCAGTGGGTTATCTCGTGGACTTCGATTACGGTTTGGAGATCGTCCCAAAGATGTGGTCGTGATGGCAGGGGATGGGGGAATGGCAGACATTGGTTTTGCTCAAACGTTGCATTCCTGGTTTCGAAAAGAAAAATTTACGACCATCATGTTGGATAACGAAGTCTATGGAAATACTGGTGGACAAGAAAGTGGAATGACCAACAAGGGGCAGGTTCTGAAGATGGCACCTTTAGGGAAAAAATTTGAAAAGATGGATATGTTAGGAATGGCTAAGGTTGCTGGTTGTGCCTATGTGGCAACGGTGGTTCCCAATAATCCAAGGCGGGTGGAAAGCGTCATTAAAAAAGCGATCTTGATTGCACGGGAAGTTGGCCCAACATATATCCAGGCCTATACCTCCTGTAACATTGAATATGCGATTCCAACAGACCAAGTGATGCAAGATGCAAAAGACGTTGAAAATGATCGTTATAAATTCCAAGAATATATAACGGATGAAGCAAAAGAGCATTTGGCAACCCTGTATGGGTATAAAGAGTATCTCCCAAAACCTGCAGCTGCAGTGACGAAGGGGTAACTCCTTGAGTTGGTTCGAGGAGTGTTGGTTGCTCACATTGTGATGAGGGAGGTGTAGAGATGGCTATTCGTTATAACATTCGTATGGCAGGCGTTGGTGGCCAGGGTGTGGTGACCGCATCCCACATTTTTAGTACGGCGGTCATTAATGCCGGTGGTGAAAGTAC
>JAOUQB010000106.1 GCA_029879555.1 Nitrospirota bacterium
AAGGCCGTTGATTTCCCTAAAGAAATTGAGATATATGCACCTGAGTCGAAGAGAAGAATGAGATGAAGACAATTCCGGTTCATGGGCAAGGGAGTACACGGTCTTGCACCATTTTGGTGGTTGATGAAGATGAAGCCATGAGAGCGGTATTAGTCGAGGCGCTTCAAGAAAAAGGTTGTCAGGTGGTTGAGTCACATGATGGCAAAGGGGCGTTGGATACCCTTCAAACGGTTGTGCCCCAGGTTATTGTGACGGATTTAAAGATTCCCGATGGAGGGTATCCGTATTTGCGTTTGCTGAAGGCCTCCGCTCCGCAGAGTGCTATTGTGGTGATGACCGCCCATGGCGATAGTCACTCGAAAGTCAAAGCGCTGGAGTGTGGGGCCAAAGGATATTTTGAAAAGCCGCTTCATCTGAGTGATTTAAAAGGATGGATTGCACAGGTATGTCTCGTGAATCCCTGTGGAAATATTCTGTGAACGAAAGAACATTTTTGATGAAAGTGAGGAGTTTGTACGATGGCCGGATCGTATTCGCCAACGGGAGCTGATATTCCCGAGTCTGTTCTTGTGCGGGTTGAGGGTTTGAAATTATTGGCTCATCATCTGGATGAACCCATCGTCATTTTCAATCCTCAAATGGAATTGGTGTATGCCAATCCGTCCGCGAATCAATTAGCCCAGGGCTGCCCCCTAATCCCTTCGCAGTTACCACATTCCTTTGATTCTGGCTCGTCCCAGTCGGCTCCCTGTGATCCGTGTCCTGCCACGCTGCTTTTTGAGTCCAACGATCACGGTCACAACGGTACACCCAATCCATTATCTTTTGTCGAAGTCTCTGCGAAGTGTCCGTTGCCTCGGGCTCTCCCCTTGCACGGTGAAACGGGTGCGGCCCATTTGGCCGTCCTCATGGGTGCGCGTGGCAGTGAAAGTGTGGTGACTGCTTCAGAAGTGCAAACCCCATCAGTTCATCCACCCTTAGCGGATCTGCCTGTTACACATGTCGCGACGAGGGCGATCATTGGCGAGAGTGAGCCCATTCAACGATTAGTGGAAATGATTCAACTCGTGGCAGCCAGTGAGGCCAGTGTCTTGATTCAAGGCGAAAGCGGAACGGGTAAAGAATTGGTGGCCAAAACGATTCACGCCTTGAGTCGTCGACGCGACTTTCCCTTTATTGTGGTGGAATGTAGTGCGTTACCTGAAACCTTACTGGAAAGTGAATTATTTGGGCACGTTCGTGGGGCTTTTACTGGCGCGGTGGCCGATCGCAAGGGGTTGTTCGAAGAAGCCGAAGGGGGCACGATTTTTTTAGATGAAATCGTGGATACGACGCCAGCCTTCCAAGCCCGGCTCCTGCGGGTGTTGCAGGAAGGTGAGATTAAGCCGGTAGGGAGCAATCAATCGATTAAGGTGAATGTGCGTGTGCTCTCGGCTGGCAATAAACCTCTTGAAGCGTTAGTGAAAGCGAAGACATTCCGGGCCGATTTGTACTATCGCTTGGCGGTGCTGCCGTTAACAGTTCCTTCGTTGCGGGAACGCAAGGAAGATATTCCGTTATTAGCTGCCCATTTCTTACGAGGGTCGGCCCTCAAACATGGACGTCCTCCCATGAGGCTGAGCCGGGAAGCGGAAGTCGCGTTGGCTCAACATCAGTGGCCTGGCAATGTTCGTGAATTGGAAAATGTGATTGAGCGAGGCGTGGTGACTTGCCACCATTCTCTTCTTGGGCCTGAAGATTTATTCGTTGATCATCATACGGGAAAGCAAGAAACCGGTGACTTGACTGTCATTGGAAAGATTGCTCGACAAGAAGCCGAGCGAAGCCAAATCCTGCAAGCGCTCCGTGACGCCAAGGGAGATAAAACTCGTGCGGCCAGACTTTTACGCATTAGTCGTTCAAGCCTCTACAACAAGTTGCGTGATTACAGCATTCCATCACGCTAAACACTCCTGCCCTTAAACGCCCCAATTCTTTTTACGCGGCGTCTCATGATTTGGACACATAAGTTGCTGAAAAGTTTTGGGTATTGAGGTTGGTGCAGATGACTGCTCAAGGCTGTGGACATTTTGTTGTCCACTCACGTCTCTTATTCCTGCCGGTGATTAGTCTAAGTCTCGTTCCAGTATTGAGGGTTCTGGCTTTTTATCGCTGAATGCTGTCGATGGCACTGTTGTTGCTGTTTGCACCACTGCCACCGAATGGTGCGGGTCTGCCTGCCACTTTTTCACAAGCAATGGAGTTTAGGTGCGAATCATAGAAGGAGGTGCGTGATGAACATGGGTCGATCGATTGTGCTGAGCAGTTTCTGTGGATTGATGGCATTTGGGGCGCTGTGGGTCATGGCAGTAGGGGATCTGGCTTGGGCAGCCACGGTAGAAGAACGGTTAGAACGGTTGGAGCAAAAAACGCTTTCTTCCTCACCAGGCGCAGAGCAAGAAACGGGGAACATGGTGTTTTTTCGAGGAGGGTGGGCGAATTTGACTAATGATCGGTCAAATGAGGTGTTTACGGATGTGTTCGGCCACTCAGGTAGCACCAACCACAATAATACAGGATACTATGTTGGAGCAGGTCTGGATTTGGTGCTGTCAAGAAATGTCTGGGACATGCTTGGGGGAACCTGGGTGTTAGGAGAAATTGGTGTGGAATTTAAACGGTGGAACTCAGAAAAGGTCACCCAGGCGGTTCCCAGCACATGTGCGGCATCGGTAGGTTCCCCGTGCACCGTCGAAACGAATAAAAAGATTCAACTGACGATGCTGACGGTGAATATTGCACCAAAAATCATGTTTATGGAAGGGAGTCGTTTCCGTCCATGGATCATTCCCGTTGGATTAGATTTTCATGTGATTAGTCCTCCGTCTAATGATACGACGGTCTTGGATATCGGAGTGCAGTTCGCAGTCGGAGCTCAAGTCAGAGTCTGGAAAGCGCTTCATCTTGGGGTTGATGGGCGCTTTCATTTAGCCACAGGACAGACAGATACGACAAATAATTTTGGAACGGCTGGTGCTTATCTCGGTATCGCATTCTGATGATTGTCCTACATTGGGAAACGGGGATTCCCCCCGTTTCCCAATGGAAACGTCTGGGCATGTTGGAACAGTCATTATTCTGTGGGTCCGGGATATGATGACCTGTTCGAGCCAGACCTCCGAATGCATTTGATCTACTTGCTTGTTATTCAAGCAGATCCATCCATTCTTGGGCTGTATCCAGTCGAACAAATAATTTTCAAGAAGAATTGTCATCGTGGCCTTCCATGAATGTTGAGATGGCCAGGAGGGTGTCCTCGCTGTTTCCGCCTTTTCCTCAGTCGGTATTTCAATCTTGCTCAGCAGGTTTCTGACGACAAAATTTCATTGCTCTCCTTACCTCTGCCCTAAATTGCCCCAATTTTTGTTTGTAGGTGTATAATTTTCTGGACACATAAGATACTGAAACTAGGAATAATTTATGGATTCCATATTGTTTGACCAAGACTGTGGAAATTTGGTCGTGTTCCGTGTTCCGATTGTGGTTGTAGATTGGAGCCCTTGAATGGCTCCAGTGCTGGTGTTTTTCGTTTATGACTGAATTGTTGTGTTCCTGGCACTGTTGTTGCTGATTATGCTCATTGCCGACATTGGCTGGGGTGTGATGGACCGGCCTCCGGAATCCCCAACCTCCTGCACGATTAGAGGACATCCAATGTCGGCGCTTTTTTTATCGGAAAGTACCTGGCAAGGCCTAAAAGAATGCAGAGTGTATGGCCACTTATAGCAATACTCAATTCGAGTTTTGATTTTTTATTCACCAACCGCCTTATGTAAAGGAGGCCGGAGTATGTATCACGGCAAGCGGGTTTTATTTACGGTTTCGGCGTTCTTAGCCTTGTTTGGTGGAGCCACCATGTGGGGTTCTCCATCATTCGTGAAAGCTGAGGATGCCACGGATCAACACGTCCATCCCGTGGGGATGACGTCACAGTCGCCTGGATGGGCTGAAAAGCTCAAGGGGCAAACGATTGTGGAAGATGCGATGGAAGGTCGCGCCGAGCGCGCAGCGCTTGTAGAGCAGCAACATCAACGGATGATGCAGCAAATGGAGAAGGACATGGATCACCGGGGAGGCGATACGGGTGCCTTTGATTCCATGTCGATGATTCACCAATATGGAGGTGGACCGGCGAATGGTTTGCTGGCCAGTAGTTCCGGGGTAGAACCCGTTTCAATGAATGGTGGGTTATGTCCCAAGACCGCCCCCGTCAGGAATTATGATGTGTCCGCGATTAACGTGGAAATCACCTTAAATCAATGGTTGGATTATTATCCAGGGTACATGTATGCCTTGACCGAAAATATTGACAAGGTCCGTGCCGAGGAAGCCAAAAATGCGGCGGCTCGTGAGGAAGAAGGCCATCATAATCCAGGTGGGGTCATCAATGGGATCCAGGATCAATGGATTCAGCCGCTGGTCATCCGAGGCAATCAAGGCGATTGCGTGAAAGTGACCCTTCATAACAAATTAGAGTTTGGCGAAGAAGTCAGCCTCCATATCAATGGGTCGGATATGGTGATGAGTAAAACGGGGAAGCCAGCGACGACCACCAATGGCGATACAGTCGCACCAGAAGGTGGAACGGTCGAAATGGAATGGTATATCCATCCGGATACACAAGAGGGTGGTCGCCAATTCCATACGTTTAGTAATGACCGAGAATTGACCGTGATGGGGTTATTTGGCGTGTTTGTGGTTGAGCCACGTAACTCAGAATACTATGAACCGTTAGGGACGGGACCAGCCACCAAAGCTAGCAGTGGGTGGCAGGTCATGATTGATAATGGAACCGGCCCAGATTTTCGGGAATTTGTGCTGATTTATCATGAAGTGGGAGACGAAGCGTTCCGTCCAGTCAATAAGCATGGGGACTTCTTGCCCCAACGCGATCCGTTAACCGACGCCTATCGTCCTGGTGCCCGGGCACTCAACTATCGGAGTGAGCCGTTCGGCATCAACAATATGCATGTGCAACATGAATATTTTGGTTTTGAGGATGAGTCGATGGCCTATAGTTCGTATACATTTGGTGATGCGGCTCCCACCATTCCACGGAGCTATTTGGGTGATCCTGCCAAGTTCCGCGTGGTGCATGGCGGATCGGAAGTCTTCCATTCCCACCATCCTCATGGAGGATCGATTCGTTGGCAACGCAGTCCTCGGGCCACGCAAATGCCGGTGTGGAATACCGGTCAAGCGGGTCCTGTGAAATATCCGGTCGTTCGCACGAAGTCTGATCGGGTGGACGTGGAAGTGATCGGGCCATCGGAAGCGTTGGATCTGGAAACCGAATGTGGTTCCGGTCTGTGCCAATGGTTAGCGGGAGATTTTCTCTTTCACTGCCATGTGGCGCATCACTATGTCGCCGGGATGTGGGGCTACTGGCGTGTGTATAACACCATGCAAATCCCCGGCATGCAGAATGACGTGATGCCGGCAATGCGGGAGTTGCCTGATCGCATCGGCCGTATTCATCAACCCGTCTCGTCTGACCAATTGGTTGGGAAGACCGTCAATTGGTTTGGGAAGAAGTTTAAGATTGTTGGCGAAGGCAAGAGCAATTGGAAAGCTGAGCCTGCAGTCGTCAATATCAAAGATTGGGTCGAGATGCAGTTGGCCAATCAAGGCAAGCCTGGTCACACTGATGATGAATTGGGTCAAATGAAAGCCTATGATGCCACGGTAATGGATTGGGTGTGGCAGGGTAACCAGGCAATGAGTGAGAAGGAAGCGACGTTAGGGGAGAATCCAAAATATAAACCAGAACAATTGGGATATAAACCAGGCGAACGGCATGCGATTCGGTTTGAGCCAACCACTGGTAAAGTAGCCTGGCCTTGGGTGACGCCCCATTTCGGGAAACGTATCCCATTCTCCAATGATCATAATCCAGCACCCTGGTTGGAAATGATTCGATTAAATCCAGATGGCACACGATCGGTTGAACCTGCGAAGGCGGGAGAAAATGGCCCCTGGAGTTTGTGCCCGGACCGAGCCGGTACGCAAGATTACAACATTCACTTCATTAAGCTACCGATTGAATTATCTGCGGCCGAAGGCAAAGAGCCGGCGATTGTGGATCCCAATGGGTTGCTGTATGTCGTGCATGAAGAGGAAGCCGCAGTTCGAGGCGACAACGACAAGAAGTTCCCGTTGGTCGTGCGAGCCAATGTGTATGATTGCATCGATTGGATGCTCACCAGCGAGTGGATCGATGATGACATCACCAACTTCCAATCTTCAAAAATCAATACACATTTCCATTTCTTCCAATTTGATAATCAAGCCTCAGATGGCGTGATTTCAGGGTTTTCGTATGAACAGTCCATGCGACCGTTCACCCAATTCGACAAGCCTACGAAGAAAGGGTTGCCGGTTCCTATGAATGCCAAGGTGACCAAGGCTGCGAAAAAGGGATCGAAAACGCTTCAAGTATCGAATGCCAAACAATATCATGTGGGCATCCCGATCTTAGTTGGAGCGGATAATGTGAAAGGAAAGGAAGTTCGACGTATTGCCAAAATTGATGGCAATACCCTGACGTTTGCGAATCCACTCAAAAACGATCATCCCGCTGATGATATCGTGACGGTGGAATATGTACGACAACGCTTCTGGGTGGATGCGGATGTCGGCAGTGTATTCTGGCATGACCATGCCTTTGGTGGCACGACGTGGCCACATGGGGCGGTCGGAACCATGATTGCCGAACCCTTCAATTCAACATGGCATGATCCGAAAACCGGCGAACCGATTCGGTCCGGCCCGGTGGCTGATATTCATGCGGTGGAACGGGTTGGTCATGACGTGGCCGGAAGTTTCCGTGAACTCATGGTGCATATCATGGACACGGTGCCACATACGGTGAATGTTGTGACAGCGGGGAATCCTCCGGGACAACCCATTGATGTGGCGTTAGAAGCCGGTCGAACGGTGTCGTTCATCATGCCGCCGAATGATAAAATTAAAATGACGCCGATGCCGTTCTTGAACGGTGGCACGCATACGACGGGTGGAGCGTTGAATTTCCGAGCTGAGCCATTTGCGCAACGCTTGGCCAACAATCCTGACCCATCAAAGATTTTCAGCAGTGCAGCACATGGTGATCCCAGCACGGCCATGGTTCGGGCCTACTTAGGTGATGCCATTGTGTTCCGTCTTTTGGATGTGACGATGAACGAAAGTAATGTGTTTACGCTATCGGGTCATACGTTCTGGTCAGAACGCTATGCGCAAGAAGCCAATCGTAAGCATTCGCTGCATGTCGGGATTGCCGAACGGTATGACCTCGTGGTTCCAGAAGCCGGTGGCCCTCGGCATCAAGCCGGCGATTATATGTTCTTTAATGGCCGCAGCTCCAAATTTTCTGAAGGAGCGTGGGGTCTTATTCGGGTGTTAGACAAGCCTGTGAAGGACCTTCAACCATTGCCGAACAAGGCCTATGGAAAAGAAGGCATGCCTGAACCATTGCCGGTCTGTCCTCAAGACGCTCCGGTGAAAGCATTTAATGTTGTCGCGATGGATCATCCGGGGATGAGCTTTAATGCGAATGCTCCGGAAGCCATTGAAGTCGATTTTGAACGAAAGATCGAATTACGCAACCCAGAAGCTAAGATTTATGTTCTTGAAGATGAAGTGAAAAAAGTT
>JAOUQB010000005.1 GCA_029879555.1 Nitrospirota bacterium
CTGACTCACTCATCACTTTGGCCATCGCCGATTGTCCTGGACATAGATGCATGATGGATTGTGCCCGGACAATGTGGAACCCAGTGTGTTCCAGTTTTGATGGAAGGTGTAGAGCATAGCCAGGATTCAATCCGGCATTGAGGAACATCTGGCATATGGCCTCATTCACTCGCGCTTGAGCGCTCTCTACTTCATCTGACTGCAATTTGGCAGACGTAAAATCCGGTTCCTCAAAGACTGCCCATCCTCCTGGTTTGAGAAGGGAGAACATTTTTTGAAGAATATCCATGTCGGAGTGGTTGTGAATGAGCACGTATCGTCCATGAATCAGATCGAACGTATGAGGCAAAGCCACATCGAGAAATGTGCCTTGATACACCTGAAAGGGTGGAGCCGAAGTGTCTTGAAGATAGCGGGTATTTTTATCAACTCCGACGACCAATCCTGACGGTCCGATACGGTGGCCAAGCCATCGCAGAATTGATCCGGCCCCCGTTCCCAATTCCAAGCAGTGCCAGCCAGGTTGAATCTCCGTTTCTTCCAACAAGGCAATCGTGGTGGCATCGTTCGCGGCTTCCACCATCTGGAGACGGTGAAATTCCTGTTCTTCCGACTTGTGATCAAAAATATATTGACTCATCCCATGTTCCCCCTTGCGGTTTTGTTGTTTGATTCTCCTCTGAACGACGTCTTTTTTGACGCAAGATCTGATAGCTCAGGGGTGGTGAACGTTAAACCCTTTGATGGTTTATCTCAAGCGTTGATTGTGTCCTTTGGAAAAGTCCCAGCCATAGTGTTTGGCGTTTATGATTTTGAAGAATTGAAGTGTGAAAAGCCGATTCCATGTATTCAACAGGTTTTTTTGTCTGGCTTTGTTTGCCCTCTTTAAGTCAGGAAAGCGGTACTTCGGATTGTCTGTTCCCAATTTCCTTGTCCGCAGGTTTCGTGAAATAAGTGGAATTACTTAAGCTGAGAGTGGTCATTCAATCTGTGTTGGTTCACAAGGCTTGGGCACCTATTTGGAAAAAAGTTTTTTGGCATTCACGTATGGCTTGATAAGAAAATTTTGAAATTTCTCAAGGTTAGGTTTGAAGTTCCGATAAGAACCTTCGAAGTTAAAGAATAAAGGCCCCTTCCATGAATAAACTGTGCAGATCGTATTTCAAATCAATGTGCCATGAGGGAAGGTATTCCATGGAGCCAAGGGAAGAAGGCAGGTCCCAAAAAATTTGGACCAGAAAGAGGTTTTTTTTGAATAACAACCTTCTTGTGGGTCAAATTCCGGCTGCAATCCTGGAAGGGAATACCCAAGATTTTTTTGAGGCCCGATGAGGAACGTAGATCAAGCTCACGTCATCACTGGTTTATCTGTTTGTGCGTGGATGCAAATAAGCAAATGGCCAAAAATTTTACTGAACAATTATGTGGGAGAATCTCATACGTTCTCCCGTCAACACGAGGGTTAACACATGGACGAACTTAAAAAGATGCGAAACAAAATGCCTGAAGCCAACATGAAGAAAAAATCCGAGAGTTCGGCTAAAGGGCTCAATGTACGATTTCTTATTGGACTGAGCGCCGCCATTGTCGTCGCCATCTGCGGCGGAGTGTCATGGTTTGTCAATGCCCACAATGTTGAAACGGTCGGGGTTCATAAAGCGAAAGCCCTAGCTGATCAAGTGGTGACGCTGCGGAATTTTTATACCCAACAGGTGGTGTCTCGTGCCAAAGAAGGGGGGATGAGGATCAATTACGATTGGGATGTGATGCCCAATACGCTCCCACTGCCTGCCACCTTTACGAATGTGTTGGGTGAGCAAATTAGAAAAGAAAACCCGGGAACAGCTATCCGGCTCTATAGTCGATACCCGTTTCCTCACAGAAAAGCGACGGAAGTCTATGACAAATTTGAATCTGATGCGTTGACGTCGTTGGAACAAAATCCAGCGGTTCCATTTTATCGAGAAGAAGTCATCAATGGGCGATTGTCCATGCGGTATGCAACTGCTGACGTGATGACGCAAGCCTGTGTCGATTGTCATAATTCCCATCCCGAAACCCCAAAAGTGGGTTGGAAAGTTGGGGATGTCCGAGGGGTCGTTGAGGTCATTACCCCAATTGATCAGGTCAACACAGGGTTATTAAATGGGACCATGATTCTGCTTGGCTGTGTGGCGGTCGGGTTGTTAGTCGTGGCCTGGTTCAGCATTTTCATCATCAAAAAGCCGCTTCACGAAGCCGTCATGGTCTTGTCTGATACCTCAGGACAATTAGCGGACGCGGCTGAGCAGCAGGAGCAATCGGCAATTTTGCAATCTGGGTCGGCCAATGAAACCACGGCGACCATGGAAGAGCTTGGAGCATCTTCCGCTCGGATGGCGGAACAGTCGGAAGTGGCGTCAGCAGGGACGCAGGAGGCCGCGACTCTCACCGAACAAGGATCGGGCATGATTGAACTTGCTCGTGAGGGTATTGATGCCATGTTAGAAAAGGTCGAAAAAATCGCGGAAGAAATTTTCATTTTATCCGAACACACCAGCCAGATCGAAAATATTACTCGCCTCGTGAGTGATTTAGCCAACCAAACCAACCTATTGGCATTGAATGCGGCGATTGAGGCGGTTCGGGCCGGGGAACATGGTAAAGGCTTTGCGGTTGTAGCTGGAGAAATCCGGAAATTAGCGGATCAGAGCAAGGCGTCGGCTGAGAAAATCAATGTGTTGTTGGTTGATATTCAAAAAACGACCAAATCCACTGTGGCGGTGACTCAAGAGGGGACCAAGACAGTGCAACAAGTGAAGGTCCATGCTCAAGGCGCCATCGATTCATTTGCGAGCGTCAGGAAAGCGGTGGATGGTGCGTATCAAAGTGCCATGCAAATTACGCTGAATGTGAAACAACAAGCCAAAGCGGTGAAACCCGTTATTGCGGCGATGAGTTCGCTCAATTCCGGCGCGAAGGCCACAGCCGAGGGGATTCATGAAACTAAAGAGGGTGTGCAACGCCTGAAAAAGATTGCTGATACTCTTCAGGCTATGGTGTAACGTGTGGCCTTTATGGAAGGGACTCAAGAAGGACCGACCACGGCGAATCAATCGGTGGGAGCCGAAACCATTGTGGCGTGGATCGGAGCACGAATTTCTTCCTCTTGTGGCATAACAGTCTCACAGGAAGACACGCACAAATTGAGTCTTCTCATTCACAATAGGATGGCAGCTCTCTCGGTGAATGATCCCATTCGGTATTTCCAATTAGTGGAATCCCGGTCTGCAGCGGGCGTGGCCGAATGGGAGCACCTCCTGTCTCGCTTGACGAATGGCGAGACATTTTTTTTTCGTGATAGTGGGCAGATTGCACTGCTTCGAGACCACATCCTTCCTGAGCTGATTGGCCGTAGGAACGCCACAAAAACGCTTCGAGTCTGGAGTGCCGGCTGCTCCACGGGTGAAGAAACGTATTCTTTAGCCATGTTGGTGGATCAACTCCTTCCGGATCGGCATGATTGGGACATTTCGATTCTTGGAACGGATATCAATGTTCGAGCTCTTCACCATGCACAGCGGGGACAATATGGGCAATGGGCTTTTCGAAAAATTGACCCGGTATTGCAACAGCGGTACTTCACACAAACAGCGAGTCAATGGATTTTGGAGGACTCGATTCGAGAGATGGTGATGTTTCGACCGTGTAATTTAGTCACTGCTACGTTCGACTCATCGGTTTTGGGAATTGATGCATTCGACTTGATTCTTTGTCGAAACGTTTTTTTGTATTTTCATACGGATGCCATATGTCACGTGATGAAAAAAATAGCCTCGGCTCTGGTCCGCGATGGGTATTTTCTCACGGGACATGGTGAGTTGCCTCCTCAGACGGTTGGGGATTTGCAAGCGAAAATCTATCCGGAATCTGTCATTTATCAACTTCCTCAAACGGCGGGTGCGGTGGCTTCTGGGAGTGGATGGTAGGCACATGAGCTTCAATGTGAATGCGGGTGTATCAGACAACATTTTATTCAATTTCAAGACACCGTTTTTCTTCCGTTTCCGAGAGAATAATGAGTGTCGAGACTGTGGGTGACCCATGCACTGTTCAACTTCAATTTCGCCAATGACCTCTGGATATCACTTGCTTTTTCATCGACACCGCACTCGGTATGCCTTGCCGCTTGCTTCGGTGAAGGAGATTATTTCCCTTCCCGAGTTAGTTGCGCGGGACAATATGCCTGAGCACGTTGTGGGGGTCTTTAACTACCATGGGCAATGGGTCCCGGTCATGAACCTGGATAGTCCATTAGGCCACGTGTCATTTCGGTATACGATAAGCGACAATGTGATTCTTTTCGAATGGGATGGTTTGATTAGTGGTTTGATTGTCGATGACGCTCAAGATATGTTGGATATCCAACCTGATCAGCTGGAAGGCGAATCTCCATTTGGAAGCGATTCGGGGCATTCCCACGCTCTCATTGCTCACGTGGTACCTCATGATGACGGCGTCATCAATGTGTTGCATGCACTGCCTTTACCCCAGGATCGAGATGCCATCAGGGAATTTATGCAAACCTTGACCGAATTGCATCAAGATGGGCAGTTGGATAACGCACCCAATCTGGTTCGGGGGATGACGTTGTTGGAACAAACCCTCTTGCGTGAGCGGACCACCAACCTCATGGAATCTGAACAAGAAGACCTCTCCGAGTTTACCCAACTTGTTGTCATTCGTATTAACCAGGAATACTTTGGGATTGATTTAGAGTTGATACGAGAATGTGCTGAATTCCGGCAGATCACCACGATTCCCGGTTGTCCAGGTTTTGTGGCTGGGGTGATCAATGTTCGCGGTGAGGCGTTGCCGATCATTGATATGCGGTCTGCACTTGATGTGCCCACGCATGAAGGCGAGAATTTTCACAAGGCAGTGGTTGTTCAATTTGAAAATATTTCGGTGGGCATTGTGGCAGAGGAAATCATTGAGTCCGTTTTCCTTCAAGCGAGCGATATGGTGTCTGGTGCCTTGACGGGGAGTGTTAAGGATGAGGGGTATATTCGAGGTATTGCGCAATTCCATGACCAAAAATTCCTGAAGGTGTTGGATTTACAAAAACTCCTGATGAGTGGAGAGCTGACGGTTGACCAAACATTTTCTCAAGTGGCCTCTGACCAACAGCCATCTGGCAAAGAAGAAGGTGCTGACCAGGCTGTGAGTGAGGGGAATGAACTCCAAGACATATTTATGCGAGAGAGCAAGGAATCATTGCGGGATCTCCGTGACTCTATTATGAATTTACGGAAAACCGTGATTCATTCGAAAGATGATGAAGAGGACTCAGGTCAGGTGATTTTGCAACGAGCCTTCAATCAATCGCATTTTTTGATGAGCGTTGCGCGAATGTTAGGCGCCAGAAAAATGGAAATTGTGGCTCGGCGAGTCGAGGATCTTCTCCGGGTAGTGAAACAAAAGCCGACTATCCTGACGCCAGAATATGTAAATTTTTTGGAACAAGGCGTGAACGGCGTCCAGGTTCTTTTTGATGAATTTACCGCCGGGACGGAAACCGATATTGACCCGCTCAAGTTTTTAGATGGAAACACTGTGGTTGAAGCCGAAATGGCTCATACGCCTGTGCCTGGAGGATTGGAGGACGAGGTCAGCGTTGGGGGGCAGGGGAGTGAGCTGTTAGTGGAGTCCATTCGACTCGATGCCCTCATGGAGTTGGTTAATGATTTGAAGACAATCATTAGTGGCAGGCAGGAATGCCTTGTTGACACCAGCCACCTGGTGGAGTTTTCCGATACATGGAGTCATCGTGTTTTTGAATATCGCGCCATAGGGGTCAAGGGACATCGTTCGAAGCAGGCGATGACGCGGGATGTCATGTCTGAATTTTATAAACAGGAAAGCCAGCAACTGGCTGTTTTGACGGGAGTTGTGGGTCGTGTGGCTCGAACGATCGCTGATGAACATCAACGGCTGAGCTCCATTTCCGAGACACTGGATGAACATATCCGGTCCATGAGGCTTTTGACCTTCTCCTCTTTTTTCCGGCATCTCCCGAAGATGGCGTCTGAAATGGGACGAGAGTTTAGGAAGGAAGTTGAACTCAGTATTGAAGGTGGGCATATGACGGTCGATATGCAGGTTCTCGAAGATTTAAAAGAGCCGTTACGCCAGCTGATTCGAAACGCGATTCGACATGGGATTGAATCGCCTCGCGAACGCGTCCAAGCGGGCAAACCCCCCAAAGGGGCTCTTCGACTGTATGCCTTTCAAATGGGCACCTATCTCCTTCTTGAATTGTGGGATGATGGAAAAGGGTTGGATCTTGAGGCGATTAAGCAAGCGGCAGTGACGAATCAACTCTTTACACATGAAGAATTGGAATCGATGACACTACCTCAAATTGAATCATTAGTATTCAATCCAGGTTTTTCCACCGAGCCTTCCCGCCAAGGTGCGCTGGAAAATGGTATGGGGTTGGATACGGTGCAGTCAGTGGTCAAACGTCTCAAAGGTGCGGTGTATGTCGGGTCGACCCAAGGGTCTGGCTGTATGGTTCAAGTGCAATTGCCAGGGCCTATGCCTCCCGTTCATCTGTTAATTATTTCAGTCGCTGGTCAGAGGTATGGTATTTCCATTGATCATGTGCAGACGACCACGCACCTTCCGGGAACCGGGTCGCCGATGTCCAGGCCCCAGGAGTTTCTCGGGGAAAACGGTCAAATGGTTCCCCTTGTGTCTCTAGCTGATATCTTGGAAGTCAAAGAGCAATTTAAGCAGAATGAACTGTGCCCCTGTGTCGTCATCGTCATTGATGGTAAACCACTTGGATGCCTCGTTGAGGAAATTTTGTCTGAACAAGAAGTGCGCCCTCAACCACAAGGTCTCATTTTAAAAAGAGTCCGGAATGTGTCCGGGTCGACGATCCTGAATACGGGGGAGGTCTGTCTCATCTTGAATCCGGACGACCTTATACGAACGGCTCAGAAACAATTAGCCCCTGCTTTCTCCGCCTAAGGGGAGCATTCATTGTCCCGAGGACAATAACGCATATTCGTCTATCTATCATCTCTCCCTTTTCTACGCGTTGCCCGCACTCACAGTAAGGGGTGATCATGCCAAGCGTCGTTGATCCTTGTGTCGGGCAACCGATTCGACTGTTTCTCGTTGGCGAAGCCCTTGCCCCTTTCCAACAGGTCCTCGCAAAATCCACCGAGATAGAAGTCATAGGAACGGCACGGAATGGGAAAGATGCGCTGGATTTCCTTTCGCAGAAAAACCCTCAGGTCATTTGTACTCAGTTGGAGATGCCCATTCTGGACGGACTGGATCTCACCAGAGAGGTCATGTCCACGAATCCTCGTGCGATTCTTGTCCTCAGTCGTCTTGATCAACCAGAAGACCGCGAAAAGACATATCAGCTTTTTGAAGCCGGAGCATTGGATATGTTTCCCTTGCCTGATAGTGAAAGCCTGCACGCGTTCTCTGAATGTGGCCCGGCTTTTATCAATAAAATCAAAATTCTCTCCGGAGTCGTGGTATTGCGAAAACGACAGATCCTTCCCCGTATGACAATGAAGCCTTACGATTGTATGACGGGGGAACCAAAGCCAGCCTTCCCTGGGATGGTCGTCATTGGGGCTTCGACGGGTGGGCCTCAAGCCCTGAAAGAAATTTTGTCGCATCTCCCTGTTGGGTTTCCAGTTCCCATTGTCTGCGTTCAACACATGAGTCAGGGCTTCTTACAGGGCTTGGTCGATTGGTTGGCCCTGGATTGCGCATTACCCATCACCTTTGCCGAGACCGGGGAAAGGCCTGTGGGAGGAACGGTGTATTTTCCTCCAGAAGGACGGCACGTGAAATTCGATGCTGACGGGCAATTCCTGGTCGTCGATGGGCCAAAAGTGGATGATCATCTTCCCTCGGTCACGGTGGCTTTCCAATCTGCTGCTTACCGATTTAGGCGCCATACTATCGGGGTGTTGCTCACGGGGATGGGCCAGGACGGCGTCGATGGGATGGGCGCGATTGCCAAGCAAGGAGGTCTTACCATTGCGCAAAACGAGCAAACGTGTGTGGTCTTTGGAATGCCCCAACGTGCGATTGAAATGAAAGCTGCTTCCCACATTCTTCCTTTGCAGGATATCGCGTCAATGTTGATCAGTGCCGTTGCTCAATTCGACACGTGTTCGGTAGCTGATGTCCCTCAATTCTCATTTACATGAAGAAACCTCGGTCGTGCAAGGAAGAAGAATGATAGACCCGATCCATATACATGTTTGTGCAAGCGTGTGGTCATGAAGAAAATGAGATAGGAATCTTTGTCCCACTACGAGTTCAGCTGAGTGCGTGGAGCTGTGGTTGAGTGAAAATCGCGAGGTAAGATGCGGGAAGGGTCCTTGCCTGTTACAGATTGGTGCTAATGGGACCTGGTATTGAGAGGCGATATGATGGATCTTCTTCTGTTATCGTGAGTGTCGGTTCCCAGGTTTGATGAGCACTCCAATCGTGCGTAATGTTAGGGACGACGAATCACGAAACGTTATTCAACGTGTGAAGATGACGACGCTAGGGATTCTTCGTTCACGGGGCGACGTTCTAGAATGTTGATATCCTCATATAGTTTGGACATTTCCTCTTCCAGTAAATGGATTTGAAGTTCTGCGTTTTTAAGCTTGTCTTTCAATAATTGGGTTTCAGAAGACGAAGAATCGTTGTTTCCCTGGCTTGAGGGAAGTCCAAGCGCAATCTGAGTGAGCGCTTCCTTCAATTCTTGGGTGAGTTTGTCATGGCTGGCCTGTAATGCTTGCACCTCTTTTGGCGATTCGGTTGAAGCTAGAGGAGTCTGTCGGGCCTGAATCAGTTGAGCTTTGATTTCCTGCAACTCTTGGTTGAGTTTCCACTCGTTTGCTCGTAATGTTTCCACCTCTTTTGTGAGCTGAGCGCCTTGTGTGGATTCAGTTGTCACTGAAGGAGCCGGTGCCCCTGATGTAGGAGAGGACTTGGCCTCCTGTAACTCCTTGGTCAATTGTGCGTTGATCTCCTGGAGATTCCAGATTTCTTGAGTTTTTTCTGCTCTCAGTTTCTTGAGCTCGGCCTGAATATTGGATGGTTCGCCTGTTGACGTCGGCGTCTGTAGGGCCTCAATCAGTTGGGCTTTGATATCCTGTAACTCTTTGGTCAATTGTGCTTGGCTGGCCCGTAATGTCTTGACCTCTTCTGATGATTCTGCTTTTGACTGGGGTGTTTCGAGCGCCTTGGATAGTTGGGCCTTTGTCTCTTGTAATTCTGTGCTCAAGCGCGAAAGGTCGGACTGCAGGGCCTGCATTTCTTTCGTGGGTTCTGTTGGAGTCGAAGGCGTTTTAGGTTTTGAGGCAAGTTGGATATTCGCCTCCTGCAACTCCTTGGTGAGTTGCGCGTTGACTTCTTTGAGGTGCCAGATTTCTTGAGTTTTTTCTGCCCGTAACTTCGATAATTCTGCTGCCACTTTCGTGGGTTCCACCTTATCCGAATGACCCTCTAAGGCTTGAGTCAGTTGGGCTTTGGTGTCTTGTAACTCCTGGATCAGTTTCTCCTGACTTGCCTGTAAGGTCTGCCCCTTTTGTGTCAGTTCGATTTTGGTCTGATCAGCCTGCGCGAGCTGGGTTTTGGTTTCTTGGAGCTCTTTGGCCAAGTGTGCTTGACTGGCTCGTACTGTTTCTAATTCTTTAATGGATTCGGTCGAAGGCGGCGGAGCTTGCTGCGTTTGAATGAGTTGAGCCTTCGTTTCTTTTAACTCGTTCTGTGCCTGAGTATTGATTGCCTGGAGATTTGAGATTTCTTGGCTTTTCTCGGTCTTCAAGGCAACCAGCGCCGATTCCATTTTCGCAAGTTCGGTTTTGGCTTGTGCGGCTTGGGCAAGTTGGCTTTTCGTTTCTTGTAATTCAGTGGTTGCTTTTGCCTGGTTTTCTTGTAATGTTTTTATCTCCTGGCTGAGTGTGGTTTTGGTCTCTAAGGTCTGAGCGAGTTGGTCTTTTGTTTCCTGCAATTCTATGGTCAATCGGGTTTGGCTCGATTGTAATGATTGGATCTCTTGCGTGAGGTGGTCCTTTGCCTGCAAGGATTGCGTGAGGTCGGTGTTCTCTTTCTTCAGAGTGGACAATTCCGTTTCGACTTTTTTCAGGTGTTCTTTCAAATCGACCTGTTCCCCGCACATCGTCTGAGCGGCTGCTTGAACCTCCTCTAGGAGATGAAAAAAATCTTTTTTGTTTTGCATGATAGGGTTTGCCTTTCGAGTCATCGTCACGTGCTAGTTCATCGGGGCTTTCTTGTTTTGTCGGCTTCTTTTTCAGGAAAATGAAGGTCTTTCGCCCAAAGATGGTAATGGGTTTTTACTCATCCTCTAGGAGATTGAGGTCTGTCAAGGTGGCCCAATGGATCCTAACGGGAGCAAAGATAGACCTGTGCCATACTGATTTTTCGCATGAGGCGATATTGGATAACCTAAAAGGTTGGAAGGTCTTGGGGGGGCGAGGTTGTCATGGATTAGGACCAGCCGGTTCTGATCTTGTGCCAGGATGGGCTTTCAGGCAATTTTCAAAAATTCTGGTCCAGAACCCAAAGCTAGCAATCTATCTAGCCAGTGACCATTCCCGTCTCTGAATGGGTAATGCGGTAAGACAGAGCCATAGAATTCTGGGCGTCTCTACGCATATCGTGGCATTCTCCCCGCTATTGGTTAGTACTTATCCAACATCAAAGCCAAAAAGTAGGCCTACAGGGCTCCTCGCAGGGCTCATCGGAAAAATAGTAAAACCACCAATTCATCAAAATTTGCGGATTTTGGTAGCCATGGCCATATTTTGAACCCCCATATTTGTAGATAGTGCCGACCGGATATGCATTAAAAATCTTGGGGGGCTCAATTATTGTGAAAGATATTCCGATAACAGCAAATATAAATCCCTAGCAAGAGGAATGAACATGAAAACTTCTGTGAATCTAATCGTACTCTGTTTTTTGGTTGCGGCCTGCTCGCAGGCGGTGGACTCAGAATATTCCAGCTTAGATGCAGCCAGAAAAGAAAATGCCATTCGAACGGGACTGCTCCCAGAATGGTTGCCGGAGTCATCCAGACAAATTTCCGTGGCGTATGATGTTGGTACGAATGAAAAAATTGTGTCGTTCCACTATAAGTCTGCTGAAGGGTGGGATCCGCAAGAGCTCTGCAAAAAAATTGATCCTTTTGATCCACCAAAACCAAAAATCGCTCGCCCCTGGTGGCCGGAGGATGTCCCTGCCACGCAAGCATCTACTCCGCAGTTGACTTTTTTTGCATGCGAAAATGGGGGGTCTTTTCTTGCCACAAACCTCAAGAGTGGGCAAGCGTATTATTGGAATACCAAGATTTAATTCCTCTACCTAATTGCCAAGTAGGTAGAAAACGTTTGATGCCTTTGGGGGAAGGTTTTGGTTGTAGGACTTTCCCCTGTGTGGACCTGAAGAGATTGACCTTCAAGAAAAATGGTTGCGCGGTTTTGTAAGCAAACATTCTAACCCTTCTGAAATTTTCCCTTTACTTTAGTCTGTTCGTGATCTCACGTCTCCATTTTTTCTTGTCCTTACCATATCCGGATTTTGTCTTCAGGCAGTGGCGGTGAGGCGATTGAATGTTGAAGAATATATTGAAGTTGCCCACTGTTTCCTGTTGTTGTTCCCGTCATCGTTGACTCTATTTATCCTTCCATAATTTCTCCCCTTTGCCGGATCTGCAATTTGAATGAGAGTGTTGAATAATGAAGATACCAAAGGGCACATTTGGCCAGGAAACCATAGGTGATCCGTAGCTTCGGGTCTGTTCAAAAAAGCATGCCCTGAGGCTGTTGAAGGGTCCGTTCAGTCCTGTCCTGAGGCCGCTCGAAGGAAAGGCCGCAGCCAGTTTTTCGCCCGGAGCGTACTGGTATTGCGTGAGCACGGAAAACTGGCGAGAAGGCCGCTGGCGGCTTTTTTCAACAGACCCTGAATTCAAATGCAGAAGACGCGCAATTCATTGGTGTTGAGGAATGGGCGATTTCTCTTTTCGTTGCTTTCGAGCCGCATGTTGTCCGGCGAGGTATCCGGTCGACCAGGCCCATTGGAAGTTAAACCCACCAATGCGTCCATCGCAATCGAGCATTTCTCCAATTAAATACAAACCGGGGACGGTTTTTGACGCCATGGTATTGGGATTGATTTCTGTGAGCGGGATGCCTCCGGCGGTGACTTCGGCAAAATTCCAGCCACGGGATCCGATCACCGGTAAGGGGAGGTCGGTAAGCATGTGAATGAGCGCCCGACGATTTTCCTTGGAGAGAAAATTTGCAGTGGAATGAGCAAGCTCTGTTTGACCAAATTGCGCGATGTGTGTGGCTACACGAGTAGGTAAGCGTTCAGCCAGGAGGGACTCAACGGTTTTCCGACCGGGTGCACCAGCGGCCTGCATGAACCATTGCTCGATGTCCTTCGGTGTGGATTCAGGAAAACAATTGAGATGAAGCTGGACGTTGTGCCCGTGTTTTTCGGCGAGAACCCAAAATCGACTGGCATCTAAGACGACGGGACCGCTTATCCCAAAATGGGTCCATAACAAACTCCCACATCGTCGATCGATCATTTTGTGATTTACACGGGTGGTGAGCATGACGTCATGCGAAATTCCAGAAAGATTGGCATGGAAAAATGATGGATCGAGCAAAAGAGGAACCAGGGCCGGTGCGATTGGCGTGAGGGTATGGCCGAGACGTGTGGTGAGCCTCCAGCCAGATCCATCCGATCCTGTTTTGGGAAGAGATTGCCCACCTGTAGCGAGGATAACCTGATTGGCTGTTAGCGTTCCTTGAGAATGGTGCAGCACGAACATGTCGTGGTCTTTGGTGATATCAAGAACTCGATGGTGTGGGAGCAGAGACACCCCGAGTACCGCACATCGCTGGAGTAAGGCCTGCAGGACCGAGCGGGCGGTATTACTAATCGGAAAGAGCTTTCCCGTATTTTCGGGGCGTAGGGGCACGCCTAAAGAGTCAAACCATCGAATGGTGGCCTGTTCATCGAATCGGCGTAGGATGCGATCGATGCTTTTGCGGTGGCCATGAAAGTCTGAAGCGGTCACCTTCTGATTCGTGACATTACAGCGTCCACCGCCAGAGACCAGAATTTTGGCCCCAATCGATTTGGCCCCGTCAAGAAGTCGTATGCGCAGTTCCGAGTTGGTTTCTGCGGCGAAAATACCAGCGGCCAATCCTGCGGCTCCGGCTCCGACGATTACAATATCTGCATGGTTAGGCATGAGGAGGTGTTGGAAGGGGAGGGGGGATCGCCTAGGCTGTGTGGGATGGTGGTGGCTTATGAAAAATGATGACATCGCTTCCAAAAAATTCTACCTCAGCCTGCCAGTGATGCGCGAACCATTCAAACGTCGCTCTTGAGAAAAAACACACATGAGTCAGATCATTTTTGTAATGCCAGCTGGCAAAGGCCTCTTGGTTTCGGACAAGTTTAGTCATAAGGCCAAGATGCCCCCCTGGTTTCAAGAGGGTCCAAAGTTGGAAGAGAATCGTGGCGGGGTTATGGAGATGTTCAACGACCTCAGTGGCCGTAATGAAATCATAAGGATGAAGTAAGGCGGTAGGATTATGAGCATAAAAATGATCATAGAGGTTCATGGTGTGGCCGATTTCTTCAAACATGACTGAAAGGGTAGGGCCAGGGCCTGACCCAAAATCAAGACCATAACTGTTAGGGGTGAGGCGATTTTTCAACGGATGAAAGAGACGACTGAGGAATTGACGATAATCCGGGTCAGTCGGAGAGTTTTGATGATGATCATAGGCCGCCTTTTCATCTGCTTCGGTGAGATAGTATGCCGCAGGCACAAAGACGAGGTGGCAATTGCCACATCGAAGAAAGTTTCGGCGATGGTCATGATGAAACGCGTCATTGGCTTCTTCTTGGCACAGCGGGCACAAGGAATGAGGTGATATCGTTCCCAGGTTATCCCTTTTTCCCATGCCTGGCGCAATCGATACATAATGGAGCGGTTGGGTCGAATTCAAGGCGTTTCCTATGGATGTCTTCGCCACATCGCAGGCAAAGCCCGAATATTCCCTTTTTCAAGCGTTGAAGGCTAGCATCGATCCGCTGTAATTGAATCATTCGCCGCTGCTGAGAGTCCTTCGCGATGGCTTGTCCTTGTAAGGCATCCATGCGGGAGACGCGTCCAATGGTGGTTTGATCGAGCTCGACCGTGTGGGTGGCCTCCTGCCCGGATTGCTCGACAGCCAGAATATCTGATTGCAGGGCGAGTAAGGCGTGTTTGAAATGTTGATGATCAAGATGGTCGAGCATGGGGAACCGAGTCTTCAAGGTGGGCTTGATGCTATGTTGTTGGCAATGTACCCTACCAGTCCGTGAAAGGCCAGTGATCTCACCACAAGTCCAGGCGAAACTATTCACCAAGGAGACATGATGGAAAAAGTTCTGAAGGGTTTAGTGAAATTTCAACGGGACGTTTTCTCAAAAAAGAAGAAGTTGTTTTCCTCTTTATCCCAACAACAAACACCCAGCGTGTTATTTGTCACCTGTTCGGACTCGCGGATTGATCCTTCCCTCCTGACCCAAACCGATCCGGGTGACATTTTTATTATTCGCAATGCGGGAAACTTGATTCCCACATACGGCGCGGCCATTGGGGGAAGTACCGCAACCATTGAGTATGGAGTTTCAGTTCTCAAAGTGAAAGATATTATTATTTGCGGACATACGGATTGCGGGGCGATGAAGGGTCTGTTGCATCCAGAAAAACTTCAGGATCTTCCCGCTGTCAAAGCCTGGCTGCAGCATGCGGAAACGACGGTGCGAATAGTCAAAGACCATTGCGCTCATTTGAAAGGTGAAGCCTTATTTGCCGCAACCATCCGTGAAAATGTCCTGGTGCAAATGGATCATCTTAGAACGCATCCGGCCGTGGCCACACGGTTGCGCTGGGGAGACTTGCGCCTCCATGGCTGGGTGTATTCCATCGGAACAGGGGAAGTCTGGGTGTACGATGAACAGAAAAAAGATTTTGTCAATCTTCTTCAAAAAAAGAGCAAGGAAAGACCGTAATGTTCACTGATCCTGGTCGTCAGAGTATTAGAGGCGTGTGAGGGTGTTCTGATCCGTATGATGGAAGATGTCGGAGCGACCGGCAATCTGCAATTGGGTATCTTCCTTGTAGCTAAATTTCCAGGTTTCATGAATCTTCACGCTCAGTTCATAGCGAATCGTTTTCATCGTTTCTTCTAAAAAAGGATTAGAGAGAATCCCGTACACCCCGGATCCTGCCTCGGCAATCATGCCAAATTCTTTCGCACTAGGTTCAGCCGTCCCTCCTGCGTTGACGACGACTCCTCGAGGAACAATGAAACAGCGCATCACCTGCTTCCGTTCAGCATCCCACAACCAATACCCCACTTCTTCGTGAAACGGATGTTCCTGAATGAGTGGCCAAGCGACGGTGGAATACCGCAGGCCATACAATGTTTGGGGCCCATTGTTGACTGGGCCGATCGGGGCAAAGGTTAATCGTTCTCGGAAATGAGTTTCTTTTGATCCATTGTGAGTCGGGGCAATGTCTATGCCTTCTTTCCCTTCCCAATTTCCCACCAGGCCAGCGAGGGGGCCAAGGTGTGCGAGTATACTTGGATCTGTTGTTGGAAGTTCATGATTTTCTGACATGCGAGGGCTCCTTGGTGAGCGGAAGCTATCACAAGAACATGAAAGGACTTTCAGAAAACCATACCAAAAGTTCTGTGTAATGCCAAAGTTCTTTATGATAACCAGATCCGTAAAGATTGGATCCAACGAATTCCGTAAAGTGCGAAGCCGAGGATTTTGGGAACGCTGAGTTGGATGGGCTTTGTGGTGAGACAGCGCATGACATACGTCGCGGCCTGGTCAGGAGTCATCATGAGGGGTTTCCATGAAGCCTTCGGCAATTTGGTATCCACAAAACCAAAGCGAATATTGGTGATGGAGATCCCTTGAGATTTGAGTTTCAAGGCCATGGCGACCAGGTAGTTACTGAATCCAGCTTTGGAGGCGGTGTACGACGGGGCGTCGGTATTATAAAAATCATCCGCTAAACTGGAGAGGCCGATAAAGTGGCCTTGCCCCTGTTTCAACCACCCTGGAAGGAGGGTCGCCAGAGTATGCACCATGGCCGTGAAATTAACGTCAATGACCTTGGCCTCTTGGGACAGATCTGGAAGGTGTAGGCCGGAGCCAATGGCGGCACAAAAAATACAGGTATCGAAGGGACCTTCTTCCGCCATGAGACGGCGTAAGGTCTCAGGATAATGTGGGTCAGAAATGTCTAGGACCATATGACGAGGTCCTTCAATTCCGAGTGGACTTGGGCTTCGCGAGACACCCACGACCTGATGGCCTTGTGCCAAGAGCGACCGGGTAACGGCGGCACCAATCCCGTCTGAATTGCCAATAAGGAGGATCTTTTTGGGCATCAATGTCATTGAGTATGATCGCTTAAAATTGACAGGTTGTACGTTGGTGTCACGGACATTGCTCTACCAAGAAAAGCCGGCGAATCTTCCAACAAGGGGATGGTTCGAGTAATGCTCAATCAGGGCTTCCCGCTGTATATGGTCAGTCAGAATCAGGAACCAGCCTGGGTGTTCTACGGGATGGTTAGCCTTCTCGGAGTAGTCTACCTTATTTCTTTTGTATGCCTATGGAAACTGTGGCAACAGCCGGTATCTGTTATCAAGAGGCTGTGTTGGTCAATCGTGCTCCTTCTCCCATTATTTGGCCCCATTTTTTATGGAGCCTGGTTTCGCTGGCTATCTGTACAACCAGAAGATCAACGCGCTCGAGGAAGATACTATTGAGGTCCTCATGAATACGTTCGGTGTGACGAGATCAATGACTTCACGAGGCTACGGGTTCGTGCTCATGATCTTGACCGGTTTATTTGCCTTTCGAGTCTTCGCGCAACTCGTTCAGGCTTGGCATCCGGTGGATTTTCTGCCTCCGTATGCAGCTTGGCACAGTGGGGCGTTGCCTTATAGCCTTTTGGTTAGTGTACAAGGAATTATTCTAGCTGCCTGTCTGAGAATTGTCTGGGGAGTATTCAAGGGAACAATAGCCCCTTCAGCCCCAAAGGGGAACATCCTATTTGGGCTGGGCATCATCTATGGGCTAGGTATGTGTATTCGATTGTTTGTTGGATTGACGATTGCGCCTGATCATTATTGGTTTGGGGCGATCGTCCCAACCATTTTTCATCTCGTGTTGGCTTCATTTGTCATACTCTACGGCTGCTTTCATGTGAAATTTTCTCAGCTCTTGTCCCCGAGCTACCGAAATAATCCTACATGAATCTGATTGTCCGTTATGGGGCCTATCCCTTCGTGCTGGCCTTCGGGGTAGGTTTGCATGAGCTCCTTCTTTGGTATCACGTTGGGATTCCAATTGCCACCTATCTGCCCGTGATTGTTGGAGCGGTTATGGTTGCTGGCTTGGAATGGACCTTTCCTTATCGGCAACAATGGCGGGCTGAACATGATGAGTGGGCGCAAGATGCCATTTTCATGGTCTTAGTTCAAGGGGTGTTCCCCAAGCTCGTAAGCGCGACCGTGCTGTTTTCGCTGTCGACGGTTCTCCATGCGCAGGATTTCATGGTTGAAGGATTATGGCCGACCCATTGGCCCGTGCCTATACAAATGCTGTTCATGATGGTCGTGGCAGACGGCGTGCGCTATTGGTTGCATCGCCGGGCTCATGAATGGGAACCCCTCTGGCGTTTCCATGCGGTACATCATTCTCCGCATAAGCTTTATTGGCTGAATGTCGGACGGTTTCACCCCATTGATAAAGGACTGCAACTCTGTCTTGATACCCTGCCCTTTCTGTTGGTCGGAGTCGGGGAAGAAGTGCTGGGTCTCTATATCGTGTGTTATGCCATCAATGGCTTTTTCCAACATTGTAATATCGATCTCCGTCTCGGCGCGTTAAATTACCTGATCAGTGGACCCGAATTGCATCGTTGGCACCATTCCATGGTGAAACAGGAATCCAATCATAATTATGGGAACAATCTTATTATTTGGGATCTGGTCTTCGGTACCTGGTATTGGCCGAAAGAGAGAGAGGTGCAGGAATTGGGGTTAGTGAACAGAGCATACCCTTCATCGTTTTTTGAACAAATGACAACACCATTGATCCCCGGGGCTGATAAGCAGCTGGTAGAGCAATGAATATTTTCACTTTCGGACATAATGCTCGAATGCATGTGTGTATGATGATGGTGAAATATCAATACTGGAACCCGTTTATCAAGCACACGCACGATCCTCAGGGGGTGCAACAGGCTTTGCTCGAGCGCATTGTAAAGACCCAGGCAGAGACGACATATGGACGGAAGTATCAGTTCAGCCGGCTGCGTGGTTACCATGAGTTTCGGTTCGGTGTCCCTATTCAAACGTATGAAGATGTACGTCCCTATCTTCAGGCCCAAGAAGCGACAAAAGGACGAGAGCTGAATGATGAACAGCCGATAAGTTATGCCGTGACGAGCGGAACGACGGGCCAGCCAAAAATGATTCCGATTCTTCCACGTACTCCGCAAATGTTTCGGCACTATCAACTCTTAAGCACCTATGCGCAATATCAGGGCATTCCCAAAATTTTTCAGGGGAAAATGCTGGTCATTGCCGGGCAGGAAGTTGAAGGGTACTTGGAGTCTGGAACATCGTATGGTTCGATGTCAGGAATGCTTACCTCGGCTTTACCTTCCATGCTTCAGCCTAAACGAATTGTCCCTGACTTGATTGAGCGGATTACCGAGTATCAACAAAAGTATCTATACTTAGCGGCGTGGGCTTTGGCGGAACCGAATCTTTCGGTCGTGGCTACTGCGAATCCTTCCACCTTTCTCAAGTTACTAGAGGTCGGGCGTCAGCATTTTTCTCAATTAGTGGAACAGCTGGAGTCTGATCGCAAAAAAACTCCTGATTGGATTGCCCCGTTTCCGCGTCTTTCGCGGAGACGATTACGTTATCTTCAATCGCTTGTGGGTCAGGAAGATCAGTTGACGGTTGAGGCTTTGTGGCCGAAATTAAAAGCCGTCGTCACGTGGACAGGGGGAAGTTGTGGGGCGTTAATTCCCAGCCTCAAAGCCAAGCTTTCCGCGAAGACAGCGATTGTCGAAATGGGGTATCTGTCCAGTGAATTTCTGGGAAGCCTGAATGTGGACGTGCAAACTAATCAATGTGTCCCAACCTTCCATGAAAACTTTTTTGAATTCGTCGAACAAGCTGATTGGGATGCGGATCGCCCTAATACCCTGACGCTCGATCAATTAGAGCCTGGCAAGCGGTACTATGTCCTCGTCACCACGATGAATGGTTTGTACCGGTATCTGATGAATGATCTGATTGAAGTGACCGGTTGGTTTCATCGTACCCCTACGATTCGCTTTGTGCAAAAAGGCAAAGGGGTGACGAACTTGACCGGTGAAAAACTCTATGAGTTCCATGTGATGAATGCCGTTGAAGCAATCCAAGAGGCCTATCAGACGACCGTGGAATTCTATGTCATGCTGGCTGATCCCTTGTCATTGCAATATACCTTGTATCTTGAGCACCCACCCTTGGATTTTTTCGTCGGTTACAAGCTTGAGCAACATATGGGAGAGGCTAATGTGGAATTTCAATCCAAACGAGCGAGTGAACGATTGCAGCCTCTTCGGGTGGTGTATGTGCGACCAGGAACGGGTGATGCGTATAAAGCCCATAGCCTGCAACAGGGTCAACGGGACGCCCAATTCAAGGTGATACGATTGCAATATAGCAAAGACTGCTCATTTGACTTTTCCGACTATGTGAGAGCCTGAATCGAAACGTGCAGTGAGACTCACGATCACAAATCTGGATTTCCCATTTAAGCAGGCGTTCGCCCATGCGACGGCTACTCGTTTCTGTACCGAAGGTGTGTTGGTCAAAGCCGAATCATCGAAGGGGGTAATTGGGGTAGGGGAGGGGTGTCCCAGAAAATATGTTACGGGAGAGACAATACACACCGCCACGAGTTTTTTTGACTCGCATCGACAAACATGGGAACAGTTCAGGAGTGTTGAGGATCTTAAGTCCTGGATGACCACGAATAGCGGAGCTATCGATAGGAATCCGGCTAGTTGGTGTGCGGTAGAACTGGCCTTGTTCGATTGCTGGGGGCAAGAGCAGGGGCAATCGATAGAAGCCCTTCTAAACCTGGAAGAATTAACCGGACAATTTCACTATTCAGCTGTGCTGGGAACAGAGAGCTTCGCCACCTTCCAAAATCAAGCGCAACAATTTTCGGCCCTCGAGTTTGAAGATTTCAAGGTGAAGGTCTCGGGAAATCTTGAAACTGATCACCAAAATCTTGCGTTCCTCCAACATCTTCCTATCAAGAACCTCCGCATACGCCTGGATGCCAACAATCTCTGGAAGACCGCAGACGAAGCAGGAGACTACCTAAAAAATTTGAACTATCCGTTCTTGGCTATCGAAGAGCCCTTGCAAGAAGGAGATTATGATGGTTGCCGGCAAATCAGCCAACAACTGGGATTCCCGATTATTCTCGATGAAAGCTTTTTACGCATAGAACAATTTCAGCATGTGCAGAAAGATCCTAAATCTTGGATCATCAATATCCGGATTTCAAAAATGGGTGGCATTCTACGGTCCTTAGCCATTGCCGAAGAAGCCAAAGCCTTGGGCATTCCGATCATCATCGGGGCACAAGTAGGTGAGACCAGTATTTTGACTCGAGCCGCTCTCACCGTCGCCAATCACTACCGCGACATTCTTCAGGCCCAAGAAGGGGCCTTCGGAACCTATCTGCTAGAACACGACATCACCGACCCACCTCTCATGTTCGGCAAAGGCGGAACGCTCGATCCTCAAACTCTCCGTGGCCATCCCGGTTTGGGGTTGATCCTCGCAGAATCAATATAAGTCTTTTTACCCTTCTTCTTTCAGGAATTTTCCTGCCACGGACAGCCCCTCCTGTACATTTTCTTGGTGGTTGGCTAGGATGGGGCCAACCGGGGAAGCCCCACTTATTCAGATATGAAAAAGAAAATTATTGTCTTTGTATCATATGCCCGCGCTAATCGGGATTTGGCGACACGGTTTTTGAAGAAATTCAAGGAGCAAGCTTCGCCATCGAAGCACTATCACTATGTCTTTTGGCGAGATGCCGATATTCTTGTAGGAGAAAAATGGCATGAAGCCATTCAGGAGGCGTTATCTCAATGTGATGTGGGTTTGGTATTAATCAGCCCGGCGTTTTTGGGATCGCAATACATACAAGATCACGAATTGCCTAAATTTTTGAAGTGTGGAGGGAAGGCGGTGATTCCAGTATTGTTGCAACCCATTGATGTGGATCGTCATGATTTAAAGGGCCTCCAGCGCACACAGATCTTCCGACTGGATCGTCCACGCTTCGCGTCGCCGAAAGCGTATGGGGAATGTTCCGGTGCCCAGCGTGATCAGTTCGCTTTGGAACTCTTTCGCCAAGTCGAAGCCCGTTTAGATAAAGTGGTGTCTCAATAAAACCTAAGAATCTTATGACTGAACCGACGATTACCTGTCCTAACTGTAAGACGGAGATTAAGCTTACCGAGTCGTTGGCTGCGCCTCTCCTTGAAGTGACGAAGCGAGAGTTTGAACAACGGCTTGCCCAAAAAGAAGCTGAATCGGCTAGGCAAGAAGCGGGGATTCGTCAGCGTGAGGTGGCTTTATCAAAAGCGAAAGAAGCTTTGGATGAGCAAGTGGCTGAGAAGTTGAAAGGTGAACGGACGCGAATTGCCGCTGAGGAATCAAAAAAAGCCAAGCTTGCGGTCGCCAATGATGTTGAACAAAAGTCAAAGGACCTCATTGAACTTCAAGAAATCCTTAAACAACGTGATGAAAAACTCGCCGAGGCACAGAAGGTCCAAGCGGATCTGCTCCGTAAGCAACGTGAATTGGATGATGCCAAACGCGAACTCGACCTTACTATCGAAAAGCGAGTGCAGGCTGGTCTTGTTGCGACGCGTGAGCAAGCCAAGAAAGAAGTAGAAGACGCGCTCAAATTCAAGGTTATGGAAAAAGAGCAGACCATTTCATCCATGCAAAAGCAAATTGAAGAATTAAAGCGTCGGGCTGAGCAGGGCTCCCAGCAACTTCAAGGAGAGGTTCAAGAACTCGAATTGGAATCGGTGCTGTCTGCCAA
>JAOUQB010000107.1 GCA_029879555.1 Nitrospirota bacterium
GAAGACGCAGGAGTAGCCCATCAAGCACCTGCCGACTCTTGGCATTGGCCACCATCATCCGAATGCCTATTCCCAACATTCCACCAAGGCCAACCAGGATTAGCGCCTGCTCCCGCATGGTATCAGCCAGCCCCATCACCATCTGCGTCAACCAGGGAAGCGATTCACCGAATTCCTGGAAAAGTCCGGAAAAGAGCGGAACCACCCAGAGAAGCAAAAACATCAACACCGTCAAGGCGACAGTCACCAGCAATGCTGGGTAGGCTAAGGCGGAAATGATCTTTGCCCTCAACTGCGCCTGCTTATCTAAATACACTGCCAGCTGAGACAAACTTTCATCCAATCGCCCGGTGGTTTCTCCAACCTCCACCATTCGTTGATAAAATTCCTGAAAGATGTTCGGGAAATGCCCAAGAGCTTCGGCCAATAAGGCGCCCTGCTCCACATCAGCACGGACCCGGCTCAGCACCGGTTCCCAGGCGGGGTTTCCTCCCTCGGTTCCGAGAATATCCAAACATTCCAGCAGAGGGACACCCGCTCGAATCAGCGTCGCAAATTGATGGGTAAACGCAACCACCTCTTTTTTCGTCACCCGTGGCGTTTTCCATGCAAGCTTCCAAGCGTTCACAGGAAGAATCTCATCCACCTTTTCAGTTAAGTGGGTCACCAACATATTCTGCTGACGAAGCAATTGAATGGCGGCTTGAGGCGAAGTCGCCACGATTTCACCCTGAATGGCTTGGCCGCTTCCCTTCTTCCCTGTGTAGTAAAATATCGACATCGAATACGGTTCCAACTCCGTTACGTGGCTTGATTACTCCAACCCGTGAACGAGGCGAAGCCACACGTCAGGCATTGCTCTTCTCACGTTTTCTTTTTCACGCTGTGCGTTTCACACCTTAGGTTCTTGGCTGCAATAGGGCTAGAGACGCCGGCGAAGAGCGAACCTGGCCTTTTCGCTCCAATAATTTCGTGAATTCTTCAGGGAAGGCCGACAACTCTAGGGCGAAGTCCCGCGCAATCACCTGTTGATTCACTAAATCAGCCAGAGACTGATTCATGGTCTGCATCCCATATTGCGCCTTCCCGGTTTGCATCATGGAATACATCTGATGCAACTTGTCTTCACGAATGAGATTGCGAATAGCCGGGGAGAGAATCAATATCTCTAAGGCCATGGCCCGGCCCGTACCTGCTACGCGGGGCACCAACCGTTGCGACAATATCCCCTCTAAAACCATGGACAACTGAACACGTACCTCTGGCTGTTGATGAGCAGGGAACACAGAAATGAGCCGCGTTAAGGACTGAATGGCAGAATTGGTATGGAGGGTGGCTACGGTCAAATGTCCAGTTTCCGCCAGGGTGAGGGCTGCATGAATGGTCTCACGGTCCCGCAATTCTCCTAAAAACACCACATCAGGATCTTGCCGTAACAGTCCTTTCAAGGCCGACTGAAACTCTCGAACATCGGCACCCACTTCCATTTGAGATACGAGGCTCTTCTTGTGCGCATGGAGCATTTCAATGGGGTCTTCAAGCGACACAATATGGGCGCGGCGCTCTTGATTCACTTGATCCAACATCGCAGCCAGGGTCGTACTCTTCCCGCTTCCCGTAGGACCGGTCACCAAAACAAGCCCCTGAGACTTTTGCATCAAGGCATTCACGACAGGGGGTAATCCTAATTCCTGAAATGACGGGATAACTGCAGAAACCGCGCGAATGGCCATCGCCAAAGAACCTCGCTGGGTATAGACATGGAATCGATATCGACCGATATCAGCCACCGTCTGTGCCCCGTCCCATTCACCGGTCTCAGCCAACAACCGTTGCTGACCTTCCGTCAGCAACGCCTCGACGAACCGGTTCAGGTCCTGATTCGAGAGGGTGGGCGTCTCCATCGGTCGTAAATCCCCATCGACCCGAAGACGTGGCACACTCCCGGCCACAAGATGCAAGTCAGATCCCCCTTGCTGACGTAGTGCATGTAATAGCTCCAACAATTCCATCGAGGTCATGAATCTTTCAAGACGAAAACCGGTAAACCTTCATCACTCGTTTCAGTCAAAATTTCACTCACCGTGGTCAGGCCTTGCCGTAAAACCGTCAGGCCTGCTTGGCGCAACGTTCGAAATCCTTCCTGCATGGCACAGGCTCGTAGCTCACTGGTTGACGCACGCGATAAAATGATGTGATGCAGCGATTCCACCATGGGCAATGTTTCAAACAGCGCCATGCGCCCTTTGTATCCCGTCATATGACACTGCTCACAGCCACGTCCCTTCCTGGCCTGCACCGTCCCAACCAGATCATCATCAAGCCCTAAATCCCGAAGCTGAGCTGGCGTGAGGAGGTCAGGCTCCGCACAATGTTCACAAATTTTTCGTATGAGTCGTTGACCAATAATCAAGGAGATGGCGGAGGACACCAAAAAGGGTTCAATCCCCATATCAATGAGACGCGTGATGGCCCCAGGTCCATTCATCGTATGAAGGGTGGATAACACTCGATGCCCAGTCAGTGAGGCCTGAATGGCAATTTGAGCCGTCTCCCGGTCTCGAATTTCGCCAACCATCATCACATCAGGATCTTGCCGCAAAAATGATCGCAGCCCCGTAGAAAAATTCAAGCCAATGTCCTCGTGAATTTGCAATTGATTGATGCCCTGAATCTGAAACTCCACAGGATCCTCAACGGTCACGATATTCATGTGAGGCGTATTGAGATATTGCAGCGCACTATAGAGTGTCGTGGTCTTCCCGCTGCCGGTCGGACCAGTCACCAAAATCATGCCATAGGGATTTTCTAAAGCCGCGGTCACGCGATCGAGGTCCGGCTGGTCTAACCCAAGATTGGTGAGATGTAAGGCCAACGCCGACTGATTCAACAGACGCAAGACCGCCTTTTCCCCGAATAAACACGGCAAAATGGCCACCCGAATATCCACCTGTGGGAAGCCGTCGATTTTCATCCGTCCATCCTGGGGCAACCGGCGCTCAGCAATGTCGAGATTTGACAGAATTTTGAGGCGGGCCAGCAAAGACGGATGCAAATCTTTCGGCAAATTGTAGATGGGTTGTAAGACGCCATCTAATCGGAACCGAATGCGAATGATATTTTCTAACGGCTCCACATGAATATCGCTGGCCTCCATGTGAAGAGCCTCTTGAACCAGGGTGTTCACCACGTCCACAGCCGAGGCATCACGATCAATGGTCATACGGAGTTGGCCATTCGTGGCGGAAGCGGAATCACGAACCGGTGAAAGAGTCGTCCCCCTGTCGAACGTCGTCGGAGAGGGTGAACCTACTGTTCCAAGCTCTCTAGGCTTGTGGTCAGTTGTCCCACGTCCTGACGAAATTCCACCCCCTGCCGAAGAACCATTCTGAGGTCGTTCATACGCCTGACGAATCGTCGTCCGAATATCCGACTCAGTCGCGACCATCGGTGTAATCTGAAGCCCCGTTCTCAATCGCAATTCATCCAACAACGAGGAATTCGTCGGGTCCACCATGGCTAAGGTTAATCGGGACATGGTCTTTTTGACTGGCACAACCAAATGCTGTTGAACAACCGCAGCCGGAAGCAGTGCCAGAAGACTGGGGTCCAACGAACAAGTGGCCAGCTCTACCGTAGGCACCCCATAATGTTGACTCAAAAATTCCAACAAGGTCGATTCCGAGAGCACACCCATCCCCACTAAAATACTCCCCAGCCGCCCACCTTCTCCCTGTTGAATCGCCAAGGCATGGGTCAGATTTTCAGAGGAAACCACCTTCGCCTCAACTAACTGCTGCCCCACTCGATCACGATTCACGGTGAGCCTCCATCCGAACTCGATGGCTTCGTCGCACCATTCACAGACTGAATCCCGCGCCACAAATAATGGACACCGGAACCCACGGTCATGGCCACCATGACCCATAACAAGGGATCCACCAGGGAAGCCGGAACATGCCCGGTCACCTGCAACATAATCGCGATGACATAACAGACTTGAGCGAAGGTCGTGCCTTTGCCCATGGCGGTGGGAGCAATATTGATATCCGTTTCGCTTAAGTTCGCGATGAGCGTCCCCGCCAGCAAAATCGCATCGCGGCTCACCACCACAATCACCGCCCAGAGAGGAATGAAACTCAGCACGGAGAGCGTAATAATGGCCGACATCAACAGCAGTTTATCGGCGAGCGGATCGAGATATTCCCCCAGCCGAGTCCGTTGATCGGTCAAGCGAGCGATCATCCCATCCAGGATGTCGGTCAAGGAAGCAATCAGGAGAGTGATAAGGGCCGCTTCAAAGTGCCCATACAGCAAAAACCCTACAAAAACAGGGACTAATAGGATACGGAGGACAGTCAGACTATTCGGAAGATTAATGGGAATATCCGCAACCGGTGATTCGCGATCCATGTGGCTATTCGGCCTTTCCCGCTACCGTAGTTTATCCTAAGCGTAGCCAAGGGTACGTGCGAATTCTGACGCAAGTCAACCGGGATACTGGTGAACATTTCATATCGATGAAAAACGTCGATGACTCACATCCGTTTGGAGGAAATACCCAAAAAAGCCTACCCTGTCCAGAGTCATGCCGAAGGAAAGGCCGGAACCCCGTGGGCGGCTTTTTCAACAGCCCCACCCTTCCACCAGACTTGCAGCCTATTTCAGAGCAGCCTATAATCCCTCCGCGAAGGCCTCAAACGATCATTGAACCTTTCACCCAAGAAATTTTCAGTCTCAATTAGCCGGAGCCGACACCTATGACCTCTCTACCATTATCCTTTCGAGTCAAAAATGCCGTTGTGGAAAGACATCAATTAGAAGGAATGGATCCCAGTGATCGATACTTCAATCGATTGATTCCCATCAAACGCGTCGAAGGGGGCTATAACGGATCCGTGATGTATGAGGCCCTCACCATTGATTCGCAGGTACATCGAACCGTGCATGACACCAACAAGGATATCATCGATCAACTCCGCGTCTTAGGCTTCACCAACATGCGCACCCGCCTCAACTTCAAAGGCCAAAAATACCTCGCCGAAAAAGAAACCTGGGTCGATTACTCCGACATCTGACATCCATAGTTCAGGCCCTCAAAACAAGAATAAATAGGGATTCGTTCGTGAAGTTTCCCTAACAGCAATCACAGCCCCCTTAATGATTGGGCCGATCCCTATGCTGCTCTCCAAGAACCAGTTATGGGTAGGTACGATAGGGATTCTGGGCCTCGCGCTCACAAGTACAGTGCTTAGCACTTCTGAACCCAGTCATGCACAAACCATAGCAGGTACCGCTCCAAACACGATGTCCCACACGCGCCACGACGAACCACTTGGGCTGTTTCAGCATGCTGATTTTGAGCTAATAACCGGGACCTGCAACGATTGCGGTGTCCTGCAACCAGCCTTGTGGTATTTCCAACATGAAGTCATCGCCATACCCAAAACCACGGAAACCTCGCAGTCTTCGACACCTCTTCCATTTTTGATATGGCTGGGGTCACCAGAAGTGCTTCACCATGCCCAGCTTGATCAAGCTGCCTCCGACATCATTCTGAACAACGGCGAAAACATTCCATTGCAACTGACACCACAAATCCCGTTGAATCGTTCATTCTATGACCATACGACAGTACAATATTTTCAAAACCAGCCTCTGCGCCTTCGCGGCCATTTCCAGACAAGTGAAGGAAGTCCGACATTTGTGGCGAGAATGATATGGCCAGAACATTTCCGCCTGGAACCACATCCTCGTCCTCATGAAAGCTCTGCAACTCCACCATCCCTAGCAGATCTCATCGAAGGCCAAGATGGAGGGGCGACAGCTCCGTTTCTGACTCAACGTTTGTGGGAACGTCAGGCAGGAAATTCGCAGGATTGGTCGAATCGAGCGGTACTCGGCTTCATGCTCAATGGCGCACAAGGGGATGACGATGAAGCGCATGGTGGCCACTTCGGCCTCGTCACGGGCCGAGTAGGGCCAGAGGGTCAAATGGCTAACTGGATGATGAATAATTTTTACGATTTAGACATGGAGAGTGAAAAAGGCATCATTCCAAGCATGCTTCCGCTGGATCATTACTTGATGGATTTGAATAGCGGACAGTCCTACTATCGACCGAGCTATCTCCTGGTTGCCATCCTTCGAGAGGATCGTCTCGCACAAGCGGTTCAGGCTTCAGTCCAACAAGTATTCACGGAATTGTACCAACACGATTTTCTCTATGACCATGCCAAAGCCAACTGCACAGGATTGAGTATCGACGTCTTGAGACGCCTAGGCTGGACCATACCCACCAAAGGCCCAACAAGTTATCTCAAGGCAACGGGCGCGTTCTATTACGTGGCGGCCACTGAACAAAGCCTGACCGCCGGGGAAAAAATTTATGACTATCTCACCGAAGAACAGACTCGACTGTTCCCCCGCATGGCCTTCGAAACAGCCGGCCAGGATCTCCTGAGGATTCTTCAAGGAACAGCCGAGACCGCCGGACGCACCCTCACCCAATTTGAACGTTTTTTAAAAGAAGATGTCGAAGCGATTGTGTTTATCCGCATCCCCCAAATCCCCTCAAGCCGAGCCTCAGGCACTTATCCGGTCCTGACATTCAATGACTATCAATTACGGGTCCCAAAGAATCGCAGCGACTGGCAAGTCGTTCCCGTATCACCACGCCCCATCCCAGAAGCACTTCGGGAAAAGACTCTGACAAACGCGCAACCCCAATTCTTCACTCCAACTATGATGCTTATTGTCTTACCCGCAAGCATTCTAGTGTTATCGCTCTTCTTATAGTTATTGGACGACATAGGTGAAAAGAAGACTGTTATCTTAATTGATCCCACAGGATGACGCGTTTGTTCCGAGAACGCCGCTGGTCGTTTTTTTCCAACATTCCCTCTCTTTCAATAACTATGTGCTAGCATTTTCGTGTGTTGCCGGATTTCGCCTCGGCAGGCGAGGCCCTTTTGTTTCGGCAAAATGACCCAAAACCATATTGGCCGTGGTGTGGCCCTTCGGGTTCCCTCCACGGTTCGCCGACTCCGGCGGCGTGCAAACTCGCTGCGATCAAACAGTGCCCGCTTTGTCTCCGGAGTCGACTGCACTGCTCGGCCAAATCGCCAGGCCATGGAGGACTGCTGAAATTAAACGTTGCATAATTATGAAGGCTCAACGCACTACGCTCAGACAAGGCCGGCCGAATGATAGGAGCATCCATTCCAAAAGCCGGCCAGCAGACCTCGGAAATGAGGAAATCGGAAGGGTATTGGAAAGCGTGGCAGTCGTTGACCAATAAGAGAATCAGACGCCCAGCATGGCTCTAAAAATGAGAATGAGAAGGCAAGGCGAACCTAAAGGAGATGAATAAAGAACCCCTCGGTAAGACCACGGGCTATTAGAAGAGGGCTAACTGGCGCAGTTCTTCCTGCGGCTTACCTTGCTGTTGTACAGACCGTTCGACCACTCTCCAATTCACGCCCTCACCCACCTATTGTTAGGAATTATTATCCCCGTGGCAAGACCAAGGGGAATCACAAGTAGAATAACC